>JBCCNG010000284.1:0-6028 GCA_039025955.1 Cyanobacteria bacterium P01_C01_bin.72
CAAAATTTAAGCGATGTCTTAAATCGAGAATTAAAATCAGAAGCTAATGAGCCACAGACATCTCCTCTTCAGGGCAAAAAAGAAGGGAAGCAGTCTCATAAATGCCGTAGCTACCAACAGCGGCGGGCAAAATCTCATGCCCAAAGAGAATGGCGAGGAGCGATCGCTGCCTTGGAAAAGCTTCTGCTGTCCTCAATTGCCAGCAATCAGGCTGAATTGACAGGTTCTAAGCTGGGCTTAGTGTTTTCTGCTCCAGTTCCCCTTTTGAGCCATCCTGCTTTAGTCTCAAGCTTACAGTCGGCGGTATTTACCCCCGATGCCTTTAGAGTAAATGCTTTAATGCCCTGCCGTCAGGCAACTGAAGTGGTAATTGAACAGGATGCCACATCTGTGATTGAACTACCTCTAATTCCTAAAGATCCTATTGCTCAAGAGCAGTTTTGCTTGGTACTGACTGCCAACTTTGGTTTGGTTTTGTTGCTAGGTGAAGATGCAGCAGGCAATCCCAAGTTTCACTTTTCTTTTGATCCTACTACCATTGGCAAAGTTTGGACTACCTTGCGATCGCGGCTGGTAATTGCCAAATATCATCATCTGGCAGAACTAGATTGCTTAATTGAGCAGTTTGCTCCCCCTGCCCCCGAATATCAGCTAGTTACTCGCTTTAGTCGTCTTTTGCTAGAGCAAATACCAGAACCAGTCATAAATAATTCTCGTCGAGTCGAAACGGTAACGGCAGCCGCCTCTTCTAATCTGGCTTCTCATCTCAAGGGTTCGGTCTTCCCTGATAACGGCACTACTAGCTTAGTGGAAATGGAACTACTCCAGGCGCTAACCCATGAAGTACGAACCCCTTTGACCACAATTCGTACCCTAACTAAACTATTGCTTAAGCGTAAGCAAGATTTTAAGCCCAACGTAATTAAGAGACTGCAAACTATTGATCGTGAATGTACGGAACAGATCGAGCGGATGGAGCTAATTTTTCGAGCGGCGGAATTGGAATCAACTCCGCCAACTGCTAAACCTGTAGAACTAGTGCCATTTTCTCTAGAGCATGTCTTCAAACAAAGTATTCCGCGCTGGCAAGAAAAAGCCAAAAGACGCAACGTCGATTTAGACTTTACTTTACCCCCCAGCCTACCAGAGATTGTTAGTGATCCCAATATGCTCGATACGGTCTTAACAGGACTAATGGAAAGCTGCACTCGTAGTTTACCCACGGGAGGACACATCGACGTAAAAGTTTCCACTGCTGGTAATCAGCTTAAGCTACAGCTACTTTCGCAAGCTAGCAATAGTGATAATCCTTTCAAATCTTTGGGACAGTTACTTAGTTTTCAGCCAGCTACAGGCTGTTTGAGTCTCAATTTAGATGCTACCAAGAACATCTTTCAAGCTTTGGGAGGTAAACTAACTGTTAGGCAAAGGCAAGAACAGGGTAAAGAGCTAACTATTTTTCTGCCTCTAGGTAACTCTTGTCAAACCTCAAAAATATGACTAGGCAAATAATAAAATAATAATCAGATAATTATTCATGTCTATAAGTCCCCTGATCAATCGTGTTGCTATCGTCGGGGGTACTCATGGCAATGAGCTAACTGGCGCATATCTGATCAAACATTTTCAGAATCACCCTAAGCTGCTTCAGCGTCACAGCTTAGAAACTTTGACTGTTTTTGGCAATCCTGGGGCATTTGCGGCGGGAACTCGCTATGTGGAAAAAGATCTCAATCGAGCCTTCTTAGAGAGTGATTTGAGCAATCCCCATCTCTCTACCTATGAAGACAAAAGAGCCAAGGAAATTTGTCAGCTTCTTGGAAGTAAAAAGCAACCTCAGGTGGATTTTATTATCGATATCCACAGCACCACTAGCAACATGCAGTTTACCATTATTCTCGGCGATCGCGACCCCCTCGTCTTGAGCCTGGTGGCTTATTTATGCCGCAGCAACCCATTAGTGAGGGTTTTTAATTGGGCAACTACCCAAGAACAATCATTTTTGCGATCGCTCTCTTACCGCAGTATTGCCATTGAGATCGGCGCAATTCCCCATGGAGTAATTAATGCCTGGTTTTTTGAGCGTACTCAGCAGCTAATTTTAGAAATTTTAGATTTCCTTGACCACCATAATCAAAAGACCTTCAATCCCCAATCCATTCCCACAACGGTAGACATTTATCAAGGAAAAGCGATCGTTGATTACCCCCGCCAGAAAAATGGCGAACTACAAGGTATGGTTCATAGCCAGTTAGTCGGTCAAGACTATCAGCCGCTCCAGCCTGGCGCACCAATGTTTGTCACTTTTACAGGACAGGAAATTCCATACACAGGAGAGGAAGCAGTTTATCCCGTATTTATTAATGAAAGTTCTTATCTAGAAAAGGGCATTGCGATGGTGTTGTGTGAGAAAAAAACCGTTGCCATTAATTTTTAATTGGAATGACTATAATTCTCTTAGATCCCTGCATGTCCTAAAGCGATACCCGTGAACAACATACCAAAGACTAAGAAAGGCTGGGCGCTGGCTTGATATTTCACGTCATTTTCCAAAGGATTGCGGAGAAAGTACATATCCTGAAACACAATCTGCGGAATAACTAATAAAAAGACAATAGTAGCGTAGAGATTCTCATGGACGGAAACTAAATAGCCAGCAATACCGATTTGGAAAACATCGATCGCAATCACGCAAATCCAAGCCGCAGTGGTGACACCAAACATCACGGGCAGAGATTTCAAGCCCAATTCGCGATCGCCCTCCACGCTTTTAAAGTCATTAACAATCGCAATACCCAAACCTGCAAAGCTATAGATCAGCGTCAAAATCACAATCGTCCAGTTTAAATCACCAAACAAAGCATGACCAGTCCACCAAGGCAGGGCAATATAGCTAGAACCCAAAGCATACGTACCCAGCCAGCCGTTTTGCTTAAGTTTTAGTGGTGGCGCAGAATAAATATATGCCATCAACGTTCCACCCAAGGCGATACAAAGAATCGTCGGAAAATCATGTCCGACAGCTAGATCCAGACCATAAGCTAAAGCTATCCCGGCAAATAACAAAACAAAGATCTGCACTTTAACCTGGGGTAGGGATATCGCTCCTGAAGGAATCGGACGATATGGCTCATTAATCGCATCAATTTCGCGATCGTATAGCTCGTTTACAGTTTGAGTATAGCCCGTCATCAAAGGTCCTGAGAGCAGCATACAGGCAGCAGAAAGCAAGAAATTTTCAACCGTCCAGGTATAATTGCCAGAAGAAGCCGCCCCACAAATAACCCCCCAAATAAGAGGAACCCAGGTAATGGGCTTCATTAGCTGGAGACGAATTTTCCAAATCGAAGTTTCCCCCGCCGCTGCACCTTTCATGCCCAGCAGTTGACGAGTTTTAGAATTACCTGAATTATCTGGCTTATCAGGATTAGTTGTAGAGTCAGACATGATGATTTTTGATTACTTCTTACTACATGCGGCGAACTATGCGCCTTTGTTACTTTTTACCTACCCCACCGTAACTTCCAAATACCCATTAGTAAATTTTGCCCCTGTAACCGAGCTACCGCGCCAAGCTGGAGGCAGAGTGATATTGCGTCGCTGATCGCCAGCTTCAATCGTAATTTCGGGTCCATACTGGGTCAGCTTGACATCTTTTTTATCGAAGCCAGGCAGAAATACTTTAACTTTACGCTCTGCCATCACAAATTCTGTGGCTTTTAGTGCAGCAACACCAACCATAGTCGGCAACTCATCAATTAGGGATTGCCAGTTGTCACCGTCATAGTCTGGTAGTGATGTGAGGGATAGGGGAGCGAATTCAGCAGCATCAACCTCACCACGATTTGTTAGCACACCACCGACACCCAAACCTACCTGTTGGGCGCTACCCCAAAGATATTTAGCGGTGGCGATCGCCACAGGATCAGGAGTGGTAACTAAATAAGCCATAACATTTCCTTTGCTCAATGCGGCTGTCCCGTCTGCGAGCATTTGTGTCGCGGGATTATCCGTGTTGTTCGTAATGTCGCTTGCAGACCAAGAAGTGTTAAAGATCGCGCTGCTAACAGGCTGAACAAAAGGAGCCAGAGTTTTGACGATATCAGACTCGGTAAAAATGTCACGGAAGCGGCGGAAATACCAGCTTAGTATCTCTGGCAAACCAAACATTCTTAAAGTGTCGATGCCACCTGTACCGTCATAAATAATTACATCATATTGATTGCTTTGATAATATTCCCGAATGGTATTGAGAGCTAAAGCTCGATCCATACCTGGTAGGATACCCAGCTCTTGACCATACACCTGTTTAAGAATTGGCGATCGCAAATATTGGGCTTCAATCTGTTTGACTTGTTCCCAGCTCTTTTCCAGCAAGACAGCAGAATTTAACTGCATTACGGCAAGGTTAGCACCGATCTCTTGGGCTTCAGTTGTAGGAGTTACACCTAATACCAAACCAAAAGCAGGACTAGAATCTTGCCCCATTAACAGCACTTTTTTGCCTTCTGTAGCTAGTTTTTTCGCAGTTGCGATCGCGCTAATTGTGCGACCCGTACCGCCTTTACCTAAAAAGGTGAGGATCGAGGACATATTAAAAAAAATTTAGTCTCTTATAGATTTAGTTTATTATGACTAGTTTACGAGCTGAATTTCATCCTCAAAAAACCAGGTAGCAGAGCGATCTTCAAATTGAACCACCACACCAACACCACTACCGTCAGTCATTTTATACTCTTTGACTATACCAACTTTGCCGAGAGTTCCAGCGACATCTCTGTTTACACGATCTCTAATGCGGCATACTTTAACTTTTTGCCCGATTTCCATTACTTTGAACTTATCCTGAATTATTTAATGAGCCAACTCACAGTTTAAAGCAAAACCAGTCCCGATTATCAACTAACTGTCAACTAGCTAACATAATAATGACCAATGAATAATGAACATTAGATCACTCTCTCTTCAAAGCGAGTTGACAAACACCTGTTGTTTGCTAGTTTTTAGGAAACTAATGCTTTTAGCTTCCCCTGCTCGTCTGGGGTTAAGTCTGTTGACTGCCCCAAAATTTCTTTATACATTTTGACGTATTCCACAGCTGATTTAACCCAGCTAAAGTCCTGAGCCATGGCTCTTTTCTGTAGTTCTCGCCACTTATCCCGATAAAGAAATCCTTCTGAGGCACGTACCATACAGGTAAATAAATCTAGGGGTTCATAGCGATCAAAACAATAGCCTGTACCTATTTGCTGCATAGGATTATGGTGGCTCACCGTATCGACTAAACCACCTGTACGCCTCACAATGGGGATGCAGCCATAACGCATTGCCAACATCTGACTAATACCGCAGGGTTCAAACTTAGAAGGCATGAGGAAGACATCACTACCGCTATAAATACGTCGAGCGAGGGCATCGTTATAAAGTAGCTGTACCGACATTCTGCCAGGGAAACGGGCTGCTAGCTGCCATAGCTGACTCTCTAATTGGCGATCGCCAGTACCTAAAACTACCATCTGGGAATTACTGTATGCCATGAAACGATCAATAATTTGCAGTAATAAGCCAATTCCCTTTTGATCAACCAGACGAGAAACAACACTCATTAAAAAGACATCTGGATCTGCCTCAAGACCTAATTCTTTTTGTAGCGCTGCCTTGTTGTGAATTCTTTGAGCGAGCGAGTCCTGGCTAAAATTCTCTACCAAAGCCTTGTCCGTAGCGGGATTGTAGCTGTCTACATCAATACCGTTGAGAATGCCCTGAGTTTTACTGCTAATGAACGATAATAAACCCTCTAGCTTCTCGCCATATTCAACCGTTTTTATTTGCTCTGCGTAGGTTGGAGACACTGTAGTAACACGGTTCGCAAACTGTACCGCCGATGCCATGACGTTATGACCCTGCATATACCAAGGACACCAGGTTATTTTATCGAGATACCAGCGCCATGGTCCTTGATAGGCTAAATTGTGAATCGTGTAAACTGTAGCAATATCAGGGGCTTGATTCATCCACACAGGTAACA
>JBCCNG010000285.1:0-6027 GCA_039025955.1 Cyanobacteria bacterium P01_C01_bin.72
AAAATATTAGAAAATCAAATAATAAGTTAAGAAAACATTAAGCATTCTTTCCGTATATTTTCGAGGTTGAGCGTTGGGGTTAATTCCCCCTAGGGTTAAGACTAACAGTAATTTCCGCAGATTATCTTATTAGCAAATAGTTTTTTTATCTATGGGAAAAATCTGGGGAGTGAGTCGCTTAAAATCCGAAATTGCTGGGTTGAGACTGAGGAATTGACGAATTGGCAGTAAATAAGGTCTGAAGCGAGATTGTCTGAGACTGTGCCATTTGTCCATAGCTAAATACCCAAGGTATTTCTTTCCCTAAAATATTTTTGAACCAATCGAGGATATAAGGGCTGCCGTAAATTATAATCCCTACTACTTGCTGGTTGTCGAGTAGCTGTTGATAGATAGCTTTGGTTTTGTTGGTTAAACCTGCGTTTCCCCGAAAGGGATTACCCCGAATAAATAGCTGTAGTAAAGTCGGACGCTGATCGAAAAGAATACAGTCTAGGGTGTGACGATCTACGAGCTGTCTATGGTAATTATATTTTTCAGGAATTGTGACGGCGGGGGCGTTAATATCTAAATACGCTGCATTTAAGACATCATCAACGACAATTAAATTACGTCCTGGTGACTCAGAATCAATCTTGAGGACTGGTTCACTATGCAGTAGCGAAGCCTGTAGTATGGCATCGACTGTTGCTCTGGCGCGATCGCTTGACAGCTCTAGATTACCCATAGGGATAGGAAAAATTTGCTCTTTAGCCTGCCAAATACGCTCTAAAGAAGCTTGAATTCTCTCTTGCTGAATGCGTCCCGTCTGCACTGCATCATAAATTGAGGCGATCGCCACTTCAGGATCGTCAGGCATCAATAATATATCTGTACCTGCTTCAACTGCCATTACTGCGATGTCAGCAGGAGCGTATTGAGTTATGCCACCCATAATCAGAGCATCAGTAATAACTAGACCAGAAAAATTGAGCCGATGACGCAAAATCTCGGTGACAATCTTGGGGGATAGGGTCGCGGGTAGACTTTGATCCCAAGCAGAAATCAACAAATGAGCCGTCATCACGCTATCTACGCCAGCGGCGATCGCATGTTTAAATGGGGGTAGCTCTATCTCTGCTAATCGAGCCTCAGAATGCCTCAGAGCGGGTAATGCTAAATGAGAGTCAGTCGAAGTATCTCCATGTCCAGGAAAATGCTTGGCGGTAGTTAAAGCCACGGTAGTTTTTGCACCCCTAATAAACGAGGTAGTTAGAGCGGCTACCACTTCAGGGCGATCGCCAAAAGCGCGGATGTTGATGGCAGGATTGTCGGGATTATTATTGACATCCACCACAGGAGCAAGTAACCAATTAATCCCCACTGCCAAAGCTTCCTGTGCCGTTATTGATCCCATCTGGTAGGCATATTGCTGGGCTAAATCTGGGTTGTGGTCATAAATTCGACCGAGAGCCATAGGTGGTGGAAACCACGTACCACCAGGAAAACGCTGTCCTATACCTTCTTCAATATCTGCGGCAATAAACAGCGGGGTCTTTGCCCAGCTCTGCAACTGTTGCGATCGCGCCTGTAATTCAATACTGCTACCCCCAAGCAGAATTACCCCTCCCAGATTAAACTCTGTTAACCATTTTTTTAATTGCCTATGATTGGCTTCCCAGGCAGGATAGCGGATTTGATGATCAAACAAATGACCTGAAGCACGGATCATAATCATCTGTGCAATCTGCTCTTGGAGAGTTAAGCCTTGCCAATCATGCATCATCAAGGGTCGAAAGAGTAAATATCTACCAATTTAATCTACTGCTTCTGGTCTATTTTGTCGCTCTTGACTGATTTGATTGAGTAGATTTAGCATATTGTCTCCTCTTTCTAAGGAATTTTCGAGAAACTGCACCGAGGGAGTATGTCTTAATTTCATGCGACTACCCAATTCTCTACGCACGTAGTGAGTCGAAGATTCTAAACCAGCCATTGTCTCTTCTTTAGCTTCTTCTGTACCGTAAATGCTGACAAAGATTTTAGCGTGTTGTAAATCCCCCGATACCTCCACGTCAGTAATACTAACCATGCCTGCACCAACGCGATCATCCTTAATTTCACTAAATAACATTTGGCTTACTTCGCGTTTAATCAAAGCAGCGACGCGAGCGACACGACGACTATTCGCCATAATTTCTACCTCATCATAATAACTAGTGGACTTGGGCGTAAGCCAACACACTATATTTATTGGTTTATTTATGTGTTCAATTGACTCAAAAGCCTGAAGATATTTATCTGAGATCTCCATCTGCCAAGTCCCAGCCCAAAATTGAGGGCAGCTTTGCTAGTCTCAATTTGATAAATACTGCTTAAACTCCATCCTAAATTGTAGCTAAACCTTGTTCCTTTAAAAAGGATTTTGAGACAGCACAGAATAAAGACTTTAGTTTTAATAATGACTAATTATGACGCTGAGAATACTTTTATCTGCTCAATTGAGCCAAAATACTCGACTGCGGAAAAGTGATCTTTGGGCTTTCTTCTAATAAGTAGTCGAGGAAGGTTTCGGCAATGACTGAAAGCTTTTTACCCGCCAAATGGGCTACAAACCAGCGCCGCTTGAGAGGAAAGTGCTGAAAGTCAAGAATAGTTAATTCTCCAGAGATGCCTTCTGACATGAGACAGTGTTCGGACAAAATCGAAATGCCTAACCCGCCATAGATAGCCTGTTTAATTGCCTCATTACTCCCCAATTCTAGCTTGACTTTGACTGCTAAATTATTCTCCGTCAGCAGTTTTATAATCGCGTCCCTTGTTCCCGACCCTTGCTCGCGCATGATAAAAGGCTGATTGTCCAATTCTTTGAGATTAATATTTCTTTTGTTCGCCAGAGGATGATCTTTTCTCGCTACCACCACTAAAGGATTGTTGAGAAAGGGCTGACTGGTTAAATCGATATCATGGGGCGGATTACTAACCACATACAAATCATCTTGATTTGCTAACATACGCTGCTGAATTTCCTGATGATTAGTCACTTTCAGTGCCACATCAATCCCTGGATATTTCTGACAAAAAGAGCCGAGCAATCTAGGTACAAAATACTTGGCAGTGGTGATTACAGCTAGGTTTAACTGCCCCTGTTTCGTTCCTTTGAGGTCTGCTACTTTAATTTCAAAATTGTTGAGTCTTTCAAAAATATCCTGACAGGTAAGCAACAATTCTTGACCAGCATCAGTGAGATAGAGCCTTTTGCCAATTTGCTCAAATAGGGGTAGTCCTACGGACTTAGTAAGCTGTTTAACTTGGCTTGATACAGTTGGTTGGGTAATCAAAAGTTCTTCTGCTGCACGAGTAAAGCTACCGTTACGAGCTACAGTCTCAAATACCTTCAGTTGATGCAGGGTTGCTGGAATCAAAAGATTTTGCTCCTCAATATGCAATGGTTGTTAATTCAATCATATACAAAAACCAATGCTTTTTGCACAAATCATAATTTTTAGTTTATGGATAGATTTTGAAATTATATTGAGAGAGTATTCAAGCTGTTCAGACCATCGCTACCGTCAACCTGTATCAAGATAGATAATTGCTTGAAGACAAAAAAGGAAGGTAAACAAGCTATCTATCTTCTACCTGTCTTCCTTCCTCGGTATAAATTGTGCAGCAGTTACTATACTGCTTCTAGATTCTTCTCGCCAGTACGAATACGAACTACCTGATCCACAGGATAAACGAAAATTTTACCATCGCCGATTTCACCAGTACGAGCAGCAGCAATAATTTTGTCTACCACCATATTGACCTGATCGTCTTCAATCACAATTTCAATCTTGAGCTTTTGGAGAAATTCTACAGTATATTCAGAACCACGGTAACGTTCAGTCTGACCTTTCTGACGACCGAATCCTCGAACTTCGGAAACCGTCATGCCAACTACCCCTGCATTGACCAAGGCTATTTTAACTTCATCTAATTTAAAAGGTCTGATAATAGCTTCAATTTTCTTCAACTTTCTATCTCCTAGAGTTACTATGAAAGTATAACTCTCACTATTTTACGTATATTTATTTAGAAAGCTAGCCTGATAAGACATAGATCGTAACTGTCGAGATGTCTTATGACTAATCAGCCGCGTGATTATACTCCTGGCAAATCCCTTAGACGTAGAAGTTAAGAGATAGAACGAACTCATCTGTTAAAGATATTCTTACTGTATGCTGTAGTTTTCGGAGGCGCTGCTGAATACTTGATAGTAGAAAACACTCCATAAATAAGCTGATTAAGATAGGCTGTAATCTACCCAACCTAGCTGTTCAGCCTCACTGGTAGACCCCTCAAACCTGAAGTTTTCCAACATCAGAACATCAAAATCCGCTTGGCGAACAATAAATGATTCACCGAGAGAAACATCGAAGATTTCAGAGAAGAATGTATCTGGAGAAGCATCAAACTGTCTATTCTCTATGTATTGGAAAAACGTATTTGCACCATCGAACCGTATTGCATAATTGGAGAAGTCACCTTCCAGTTCAATAATATCCCCCTCGTCGGGATTAAAATCTCTAATCACTGCTATTTGCTCACCATCATAACGTAGACCAGGACTGTCAGATATAGTCGCAAGTCGGAAAGTATCACCTCCTCTACCACCTGTTAATACATCTATTTGACGGATGGTTATGCTTGTGAGTCCCACCAAGACATCATTTCCGTCTCCTCCATAGAGAAGATCATTATCAGAACCTGAATATAAATCAGTGAATGATCCATTGCCTCCAAACAGGAAATCGTCTCCCTTGTTCCCGAATAGATAATCGCTATCAGCACCGCCAAAAAGTTGATCTGCTCCATTGCCTCCAAACATCACATCAATGCCAACTCCGCCATCTGCTGTGTCGTCACCAGAGCCTAAAAAGTAATTTTCGTTGACACCATCTGAAACTGTGTATCCAAATAGAGGCACTATCACAAGAGGTCCAGCATCTTCTAACATACTCAGACTATCAGAACCTACAGTTCCTCTTCTAGTAATAAATCCAGGGTCACTAGGTATTGTTGGTGTACTTCCAACGCTAGGAAGTGATACATAATCATCTCCTCTAGATGCAAGATTAGAAAGATCTACATTATCTATAAGCTGATAAAAATCATTGCTTTCTAAAAAATCATTGCTAATTCTCTGCAAGTCATTTGTAAAACGTCCGTTTGTCAGGATACTTCTATCTAATTCACTTAGTGTAATTGTGAAACTGGCATCGGTTAAGGTAGATGACTGAGAATTGTTGATGAAGCTAGTAAAGCTGCCGTCGTTGAAAGCTCTTAAATCTACAGAGTTGATAAATTCATTGAAAACATCGTTGTTCAAAACATCAGAACTCAATCCAGGCAGAAACTCGAAGAAGTCAGCTTCCAATCTGCCTAGAAAGCTAAATTCTGTTCCCCTTGCTTCCAAAGCATCTAATTCATTACGTGAGTCAAACCCATCTAAAAAATTAGCAAATTCCTGACTCTTTAAGAATTCGTCTTTCATTAGTTCAAGAGCATTCGTAAAATACTGCTCATTAGTAAGAATGTCGTCATCTCGCTCATTAATTCTTTTTAGTGAGTTGATAAAGCTGCTATCTGTTAGCACAGATGGATCTAATCTTTTAATAAACTCCATCAAATTTACATCTCTAACCCGGCTTTCTGGAAGACTGTTGATCAAGCCTACAAACTCAGAGTTATTGAGTACATTTGGGTCTAAATCTCTTAAAAGACCATCATTAGGATTTGTTGCGATGTCTATATTTGCCATTAATAGTTACTTATTAATCAAAAAATCAACTTTCATCTCACACCACACATAACTTAATATAAAATTCAATATTTTTTAATGTTAGAAAAAAAGTCGATAAGACATGTTTTATCTATTTCTTAAAGACTTGATGTTTGGTATTGAAGAACACTACAAGTAGCCATTCCAGATAATTGCTGTTATCAATACTTATTTATGCATTTGTCGTTACATAAATAAGTATTGATAACAGCAGTTATCTG
>JBCCNG010000286.1:0-5998 GCA_039025955.1 Cyanobacteria bacterium P01_C01_bin.72
ATTATGTCGGTCAAAGAGAGCCACCATAGCTACCTAGAGACGTAGAGCCTGAGCTGGATATGCCTGCAAGAAGGCAGCAATGTCTTTAATGACGTTGTGTATCTTAATTAACTGGGCTGAACTCATGTTGGCTTGCAACCCAATCTGGCGGTCATATTCGGATACACAAATGATTTTAGCCGCCCAAGGCACAGTCAGCTTTTCGAGCCAGCGATAAATTGTGCGGTTGGGTTCGGGAATACCTGTGGTAAAAGACCAGCCATGAGCGGTGAAAACACAGGGAACTTTGGTGATTTTACTAGCTAGACGACCTAGAATTCCTGTTTTGCTCGAATGAGCCGCAATTAAATCTGGCTGGAATAAATCTATGATGTGCAGAATATAGCGAAAGCTTTTGCCGTCCGCAACGGGATTAATTTCCTTTTGTAAATCTTGACAGGCAACGGATTCAACACCTACCTTTGCCAAATCTTGATTATAAATTCCTCGCTCCCCTGTCAAAACCAGTACCTTATGTTGCTCTGACTGTAAGGAGATCGCCAAATCTTTGACATGCACCTGAGCGCCACCAATAGCATCCGCTCTGGTAATTACAAACAGAATATTCATAATTTTATAAAATAGGAAACGGAAAATTAAGTTAAGTAAATTAATTAGTATTGAATTATAAGTATATCTGCTTAAAGATATTATATTTTTTTGGTGAATTACTCGAAAAATATCATCATAAAGTGTTAGTTACAGCGAGCAAAAGGGAACTCTAGAAGGAAACAACACTGTCCTAGACGAGAACGTTTATCTATGCACGCTGCTGATTTATCATCTATTCCTGCTGCTGGGGACGCTGTACCAGTAGTGCAGACCTGGAACTTAAGCAAAACTTATCGTACTGGCTTTTGGATGAATCAAAAAGTTGAGTCGCTAAAAAGCTGTTCTTTGAGTATTTATCGAGGAGAAACTTTTGGTTTATTAGGACCAAATGGAGCAGGAAAAACTACTCTACTCAAAACTTTGTTGGGCATTACCCGTCCTACTACGGGAAAGGCAGTCATTTTTGGTCAGCCCATTGGCGATCGCCAAGTAAAGCAAAAGATTGGTTATTTGCCAGAAAATGCCTATCTCTATGATTTTTTAACCGCTTGGGAATTTTTAGAGTTCATTGCGGGATTGTTTCAGATTCCCAAAAAAGTCAGACGTAAGCGTATTGCCGAGCTACTGGATCTGGTGGCACTGGCTCAATCTACCGCCCGTAATAAAAAGCTGAAACAATATTCTAAAGGTATGCTTCAGCGAGTAGCTATGGCACAAGCTTTGATTAACGATCCCGAAATTGTTTTTTTAGATGAGCCGATGTCTGGATTAGATCCCATGGGGCGCTATCGGATGCGTGAGATTGTCTTATCTCTAAAACAGCAGGGTAAAACCATCTTTTTTAACTCCCATATTCTTGCCGATATCGAACAAATTTGCGATCGCATTGCTTTTCTCGCTTTGGGAGAATTAATTTGCCAAGGGCCTCTAGATGACTTACTGGGTACAAGTAATGCTTATCAGGCAACGGTAGTGGGAGGCAACTCCGAAACTCTTGAACCCTGGATGGCTAATCTGACCCGAGATAACCACTATTGGCATGGTCAATTAAAGATAGAACCCAATCAATTTGTGGCACAGCTTGATGAGACAAATGCACGGTTGGTCAGCATTCAGTTAGCAAGACCGACTTTGGAAGAGTTTTTTATGCAGCAATTACGTGAGCGGGGCATTGAAATTAGCCGTTGATCAAGGTATTGCAATTATCATAATAGCGAGGTACATCTTACTACATCGGCACAGCGCGTAGCGCAACGAGTCATTTTGGACTCGCCCCTCGAAGAGGGGCAGGGACGATAGCCCCGTATCGTTAGACGATATCCGAAGGTGTACCATATGCGAAGCGGTATCCTTTAGGACTGGCAAAGCTTTGCTTTGTGTGCCTTTGTGCCCTCTGCCATCTGCCTTAAAACGATCATCTTTGTACTTCATAAGTCTGATAACCGCTATATTAGCCAGAAAAATAACCAGACTATATTGGATCACCAACTACCCAGACTAGGAATTTAGACTGGGTATCTTAGTCTTGAACTATCGTTCATGAACATTAACAGCTAAATGTGCTGCAAAAAAGCCGAATTATTTGGTTTCTGGACTGAAGCTGTACGAGAAGCATCATATTTAATTAAATTGGCTAAGTCTTGAAGCTGATTAATCGCTTCTGCGCCTTCTAGCTTCATCAGTTCACGATCATCTCGCATTTCTGTCCAGGTAATCCCATAATCTGAAACCAAAAAGCGAATCAGATGATCATCTCCCAAACTAACCATAAATGAGGCGCTATTCATTTCGCCTCCGCAAGTATAGCAGGATGCCAAGTATCCTTTATTTTCGAGTACAATCGCCAATGCTTGCAGAGTCATGACTAAATCTTGGACAAATTGACGATGCTGTTGTGCAAGTCTTGTAAACACTTTGTTCCTCCGAACACCTTAGTTTTTATTGTAAACGCTGAGGTACTTTTTTAATATTTTCTTAAGATTGCCGACAGCAACTAGCTCCCACAGAATAATTTCTCACCAGTTTAACTAAATTAAAACAAAACTTTATGTGTCATTTGATTCAATTGGCTGAGATTTCAGGACAAAATTACAGAGAGACACGCTAGTTTGAGCTTCATCTGCGAGTAAGACTTCTAAGCTGAGTTCAATTTCCCCAGGAATTCCCATCACCGCGAGGGAAAACTCAAAACCACTGCGACCCGCCGCCGAAATATCAGGATACTGTTGAGCGATCGCCGGACGACGTAAATTAACGCCAGTTTTCAGCAATGTTTCTCCCTGAAATAAAACCTGTAGCTTTTTAACTGGAGCTTTTTTGCCTAAGACCCAGCCTCGAACCAAAATTGCGCCCGTAGTAATGGTGGTGTCAATCTTAGGAGTTATGATCCCAAAACCCCAAAGTGTTTCAAAATCTTGTTTTGGTAAAGTCTTATTGATCGCAATAACCTGTACTGGAGTCTTCAGCTGAGTCAGCCAATCCCGTCCTTCAGTCAATTTTGCCAAAGCTTGTTGAGCCTTTTGATACTGCGCTTGAACTGTACCTAGCTGCTTTTGTTGCTCAACAAGTCCTTGTTTGAGGCGTTGCATTTCCGTTGCCGATTGCTGTAGTTTAAGTTGAGTTTCTCCTAGCTCAATTTGAAAACCTTGATTAATTTGTAGCTGTGCTTTTGCTTGAGCTAATTCTTTTTGCGACTGTTGTAGCTCATCGTTAAGCCTGTCTATTTTTAGCTGGGTTTTGCTTAACTTAGCGTTTTCAGCTTCAATCGAAGCAGCAGGGGGTTCTTTGGGTTTGTTTTTTGCGGGATCTTCTTCAGAAAACCAATTGGCAAGTTTTGTTAGCTTCAAAGTATTACTCCTCTGGCAATGATAGTTGAGTCATGGGGTTATCTTGAGCAAGAATCAAACACCTTATTTTTTATCCTAACTAATGGTCACAGCACAAAGGAGGATAGTTTACCCCATGTGTTTCTCGTGTTTTGACAAGATAAGATTGGCAGAGAATTTAGCTACAAGATAAAACAGCGGAGCATTCCCTTCCCCCGTTAAATTTTAACTTAAGATATAGACTATGCCTGCTGATAATGCATCATCTCTATCTGATTCTATTGAAAGTAGATATAAATAGAGTAACTATATTATTCACCCTGAAACTCTGACGACAATCTTCTAAAGGATACCGTGACCCATATGTGCTACTAGTGTCTGATTTAAATAAGCTATGACCTCAAATAGATTCGCTTTGGATCAAGATCAGCATCTAAGTTCTGTACTGCGTTTAGAACAGGTTAGTTTAAAGGCAACCGTCGGAGCGGCTCTGCTGTTGCAGAATATTTCATTTGCGGTTCAGCCAGGAGAGATTATCGCCATTGTGGGAGCATCGGGGGCAGGAAAAACTTCTTTACTTAGGCTGTTAAATGGTTTGGTCTCTCCCAACCATGGAGAGATTTATCTTAATGACCAAGCCATAGCTCAATATACGGCGATCGAGCTGCGTCGCCGTTTGGTTTTAGTTCTACAAGAACCAAAGCTACTAGGGATGAGGGTAATTGATGCTTTAACCTACCCTCTCAAACTTCAGCAGATGTCCGATGCCGATATTAAGCCTCAAGTCGAACGGATAGTTAGCCTATTGCGTATTCCTGCCGAGTGGTTGTCCAAAACAGAACTACAGCTATCATTGGGACAAAGACAGCTAGTAGCGATCGCCCGCGCTCTAATTATGCAGCCCCAAGTGATCTTGTTAGATGAGCCAACCTCTGCCTTAGACCTAGGGATGGCAAATTATCTACTTGAGGTGTTAAAGCAGCTCAACCGAGAAGAAAATTTAACCATCATGATGGCAAATCACCAGCTAGAAATCATTCAAAGCTTTTGCGAACGGCTCTTTCTGCTGGATCAGGGTAATTTAATCGAAGATATGGTGGCAACCTCCGCCAACTGGCAAAAAGTTAGGACAAAAATATTACAGTTAGAGCAGCGTCAAACACAAGAATGGCTCGAATAAACAACAAAACAATAGGTTAACAATAAATTAACCCGAAAATAAGTTAATAAGCTGATTTTTCTTCGGTTTAAATCCCCTGAGATACTCGGCTGACTTGAGGTTGTGGACTGCTGACTGGCAATTTAGCAGTCGCTGAGATCTCTGGTTCGGTTTCAATTAGCTCTGGATTGAAACGATAGCCAACGTTACGCACTGTTTGAATTACATTAGGCTGTCGGGGATTAGCCTCGATTTTTTTTCTCAAAGACAGAACATGAGTATCTACCGTTCGCGGATTGTCGATTGCTTCTGGCCAAGCACGTTGTAATAATTCTGCGCGGCTTAGAGGACTTCCTTCAGCTTGAGCTAAGACATACAGTAAGCTAAATTCTTGGGGGGTCAATTCAATAAAGCTGCCTTTTAGCTGTACCCGCCGTTGAGCCAAATCAATCTTGAGATCTTTACATTCCATCGATAAGGGTACAGAGCCAGCCGAGCGCCGACGACGCACCAGAGCTTCTACTCGCGCCAGAAACTCCTGCATGCCAAAAGGCTTAGTTAGGTAATCATCAGCACCAGTTTTTAAACCTTTAACCACATCTTGCTCTCCACTGCGCGCCGAGAGCAATAAAATCAAAGAATTTTGCTGTTGATATAGCCAGTGAGACAATTCTAAGCCATCTCCGTCAGGCAGATCAGAGTCAATAATTACTAATGTTGGTTGATGTCGATAAAAAGCATCTTGACCTTGTTGCAAACTAGCAGATTGGCTAACGATATAACCTGCTTGTTGCAGATGCCAACCCAGCAGTGAGCGCAAGTGAGGATTACTTTCAACGATCAGGATGCGTGCTGAAACCACTTTTGCCTCATTTTAAGCTTAGGAAAATTCTTCTCAAGTTAAGGCTAACAGAGGCTTCAATAAGATTTTGTAGCGAAGGTTACGACCCTACAAAGACGTATGACTGGCTTTGACGGATTGCCTGGCCTAAATCGAGGTCAGCAGCATAAAAGCTAATTTGTGTCGCGCTAAATAACAAAGTTTAGTTTATACTCATTGTGCAGCAAAAAAACTATAACGATTAGGTTAGAGTTAAATGATAGTCGGTACGACAGAAACAGCTAAAATTCTCAATATCTCTACTGGCAGACTGAGAATACTTCTAATTGCAGGAAGAGTAGAAGGCGCTTATAAAACAGGAAGAACCTGGTTAATTCCGCTGTTCAATGGCAAGCCAATTATTAAGCGAGGCACAAGAGGACCCGCCCCCCGCTGGAGAAATCCCCAAAAGCCAGCTAAAACAGTGATTCACGTTAATACCCACAGAATTAAACAGAATCAGAAAGGGCAAGATCAACAGCCTGTAATTACAGTCAAAAAAGGAAATACTAATCAGTATGGATACGAGGTAGAAATACCTGG
>JBCCNG010000287.1:0-5989 GCA_039025955.1 Cyanobacteria bacterium P01_C01_bin.72
AACTGTTATTTTCAAAAAACTATTCACAGACTAAGACCATTAAATGAAGACGTTCTGCCAGAGTTTATGCTTCGTTATATGTGGTATGCGAAAACAATAGGAATTTTTAGGAATTTTACGTCACAGACAAGTATTGCTCATTTGACAAGAGAAAAACTTGCTATAGTAAATGTTTTTGTACCTAACATTACAGAGCAAAATCTACTGGTAAAACAATTTAACTTAATTGACCATAAAATCTCTGAAGATACTGCACTTTTAGTTAAACTAAAAAAACAAAAATCTGGATTAATGCACGATTTACTGACTGGCAAAGTCAGCGTCAACGTCGATTCAAATGCTGATTAATTCCCCATCTCCCCAAATTTCCAAAGGTATTTCTTCAGAGGATTAATTAACCTCTACTGCTAGCTTAAACCCCAGATTGCTTAAAATGCTGCGAATGCTATTAAGCTGTGGATTACCTTTTTCTGACAGGGTTTTATATAAGCTTTCTCGATTGCGATTGGTTGCCTGTGCCAATTGAGTCATACTGCTATTAGCATCAACAATGTCCCTGAGTGCCAATAAAAATACTTCAGGATTCTCGTCTTCTAAAGCAGCATTGAGGTACTCTTTCGCTTCTTCGGGGTCAGTTAGAGATTTTAGTAAATCATCTCGATAGTTTATGCTTCTAGTCATCATCGCGCTCCTTGTAATCTTGCCAATATTGTTTTGCTTGTTCGATGTCTTTGCGCTGACTGCTTTTATCTCCACCACATAACAGAATTATCGTTGTGTTTCCTTGTTGAGCAAAATAAACTCGATAGCCAGCAGCAAAATTAATTCTTAGCTCGCTCACCCCTCCGCCAACGGTTTTACAATCACCCAAATTACCCAATCGAATACGATTGATTCTAGTTCTGATTATTGCTCTTGATTTTCTGTCTCGCAAAGATTCGAGCCAATCAGTAAACGGTATTTTTCCATCTTGTTTTACATAGATGAGTATGGTTTTCTCTTGAGCTTCCATCTTTATTTTGTAGCTTGTGGACTACAGATTATTCGATTTTATCACGATTGCAAAGTGGCGGTCTTATTATTCAATTTGTGCCGTTTTAGTTTACGCTAATTTTGCTTACTGTATATAGCTTTAAGGAATTCTAAATTTAGAATTTTGCCGTTTTGTTTGCCGCTTCCCGACCGAACAAAATACTGGAGCGATCGTCTTTTGATTTGGGTACTATAGGTTGAATCACATGCAGGAGGTTTAGGGTGGGCTATGACCGAATACACCGAAGTCGAGCAACCATTTCTACAGCAGCTAAAAAAATTAGGCTGGGATATCATCGATCAGGGTCAAGGTATCCCCACAGACCCAAAGAAAAGCTTGCGGGTTAATTTTCGCTCCTGGCTCTTGCCCGAGGTGTTTGCCCGCTCTGTTACGGCGATTAACACTAACCCCGACGGTACGACTTGGCTTACGTCAAAACAAATTCAAGATCTACAAGATCAAATTCTGCGTCAGCCCAACCGCACTCTCTTAGAAGCCAACGAAGAAATTCAAAAGCTGCTGTTTAAAACCCAGGTAGATGTCAATGAATCTACTGGGGAACAGGACCCTGTAGTGAAGCTGATTGACTTTGCTCGCCCCGACCGCAATCAATTTCATGCTATCAATCAGTTTCGTATTAACACCCCTGGCTGCGACAAAAAGTTTATCATTCCCGACATCGTACTGTTTGTTAACGGCATTCCCCTGATCGTCGTGGAATGTAAAAAAGGTAGTGGTACCTGCGCCAACCCGATGAACGAGGCTTTCGTACAGCTCCAGCGTTACATGAACCAACGCCCCGAAACGGCACAGCACAATCACAAAGAAGGGGAACCCAAGCTGTTTCACACTAACCTGATGCTAATCCGCAGTTGTCTTTTGGAGGCGGACTACGGCACGATTACCTCGGGTAGGGAATACTTTTTTCCCTGGAAAACTCAGTATCCCCAGCCCGACGAGATTGCCGAGGGGATGAATCCCCAAGAGCAGCTTATTAATGGGATGCTTAATAAAACCAATCTCCTGAGCATCCTCCGTACTGCTAGTGTCTTCAAGGACACCGATAGCGGTGCGCGGATTAAAGTGGTCTGTCGCTACCAGCAATTTCGGGCTGCTAGTAAAATCGTCGCTCGTCTGCGCTACGGAGAAAATACAGTCGATAAAAGCGGGGTAATTTGGCATACCCAAGGGTCAGGTAAAAGTTTGACGATGGTCTTTGTGGGGCGGATGTTGCGGGCTACCCCCGAACTGAATGACTACAAAATAATTTTGATTAACGATCGCGTTGATTTGGAAGAACAGCTAGCTAAAACTGCCACCCTAATCGGCGGTCGCGTCAATGTTATTGCCAGTCGGGAAGATCTGAAGACTCAGCTAGCTACAGATGCTTCGGATCTCAATATGGTTATGGTGCATAAATTCCAACAACGAGATCGCACTTTGCCCCTGAAAGTTGCCAAAGCTCTGGGTACCTATCAAGCCATGCCCAGTGGCAATACCTTTGGTGTAGTTAATAATTCGGATCGCATTGTCTTGATGATCGACGAAGCCCACCGCACTCAAGGTTCGGATCTGGGAGATAACATCTTTGAAGCTTTTCCCAATGCTGCCCGTATTGCCTTTACTGGTACTCCCCTAATTACCGAACGTCATGGAGAAAAGAAAACCCACAAACGATTTGGGGAATATATCGATACTTACCGCCTGATGGATGCGGTAGGTGATGGCACCACATTGCAAATCTTATACGAAGGTCGTACTGCCGATGCTGCCCTGGAGGATAAACAAGGCTTTGAAGCCCAGTTTGAAAATCTGTTTCAAGACCGCACTCCAGAGGAACTATTAGCGATTAAAAAGAAATACGGCGCGACGGGGGACCTACTCGAAGCCGAAGGCAGAATTAAGGCAATCGCACGAGACATGGTACGCCACTATTTAGAGCAGATTTTTCCCAACGGGTTTAAAGCCCAGGTGGTCTGTCATTCCAAACTGGCGGCGGTACGCTATCAAAAAGCGATCGCCCAAGCCTTAGCCGATACCGTAGCCCAACTATCCGCCCAGCCAGATCCAGATGCCAGCTACATCAAGAAAGTAGCCATGCTCAAGGCAGAGGTAATCATTTCGGGAGATGGTACTAACGAAGCTGCCTACATCACCGCCGCCCGCAAACAAGCCAAAGCCTCAGATGCAGTAAAAAACTTTTGCAAATCCTTTGACTTCGACGACCCCGATAAAGTGGATACGGGTATTGCCTTTTTGATTGTCTGCGATATGCTCCTGACGGGTTTTGATGCCCCCATCGAACAGGTGATGTATCTCGACAAAAAAATCCGAGAGCATAGTTTACTTCAAGCGATCGCCCGTACCAACCGCGTCTGTCAGGGCAAACAGCGGGGCTACGTGGTGGACTATATCGGTTTGACGGAAAACCTGACCGATGCCCTCACCCTCTATGCTGCTGCGGAAGAACAAGAAGATCTTGCTGAGGGGTTGAAAAATATCGCTTCGGAAATGCCCATCCTCGAACAACGCTACCAGCGATTATTACGGCTATTTGCCAGACATGGAGTGTCAAATCTAGCCGACTATACAGCAGGCAGACTTTCCTCCCTAGAAGCAGATGCTGCGGTAGTACGGGTCGCGGTGAAGCTGCTCAAAAATGAAAAAATCCGCGCGGACTTTGAAGTCTACTTAAAAAGATTTCTGAAGAGTCTAGATGTCATTTTGCCCAACCCGATTGCCAATAGCTATCGAGTACCTGCCAAACGTTTGGGCTATATTCTGCGAGTAACCAAAGAACGCTATAAAGATACCAGTCTCGACCTGGGAGATGCGGGGCAAAAAGTACGGGATTTAATTAACGAGCATTTAATTAGTTTGGGCATCGATCCTAAAGTCCCGCCCATAGAGCTATTATCCACTGACTTTATGGATCGCCTAGATCGCCATGCCGAGGGGAACCCCGAAGCTAAGGCTAGTGAAATGGAACACGCGATCCGCAAGCACTGCAAGGTTTACCACGATGAAGACCCCGCCTTTTACCAAAGTCTCTCGGACAAGGTGGAGTATCTAATAGATCTTCACCAAGACCGTTGGGAGCAACTGGCAGTCGAACTAGAGAAGTTACGACAGGAGGCGATCGATGGTCGTACTAGCGGTGAATCGGGCATGACCAAGGAAGCTACCATCCTGTACGCTTACATTGCCAATCGAGTCTTTACCAACGGCGAAGTTCCTGCCCAAGCCAAGCTTAAAATGAAACCCCTCATGGAAAGCACCGTTGAAATTCTACGGGCAGACATTGGCAGCATTAATTTTTGGGATAACAGCGACAAGCAAAAGAAAACCCGCAGCCAAATTAAAACCGCCCTTACTCTGAGTGGGATTAAGGAATTAAAAAGCGATCGCGAGCGGATTGCCATTGAAATTATGAAGCTTGCCAAAAATCGTCACGGGGAATTGCTTGAATCCGACTCTGAATAATTAGGATTCTCAGGAATTGGGGGTTAGGAGGAAGCAAAAAAACCTATTATATTAGTTGACCGACTGGAAAAATCAACCTAGAAAGGGAATCTGAGAACTGAAGTTATTCGAGGTATTGAGTAAGCCAAGATGAATAGTTCGACCGAGATTCGTCAAGTTAGAGATATTGAATATCAGTTACTACCTGGAGTTAAGCGCAAAACTACCGATATTACCATCGAGCGCGATGGCAGAGTTACGGTGCGATCGCCTCTGCATCTAACTCCCGAACAGATCGATGCGGTAGTAGAAAGCAAACGTCTATGGATTTACCGCAATTTGCAAGAATGGCAAGAGCTTAATGCTAGTAAGGTAGTGCGGGAATGGGTCAACGGGGAAACTTTTTTGTATTTGGGTCGTACCTATCGTCTGGCTTTAGTCCCCGAACAATCTTCTAGTTTGCGCTTAAAAGCGGGTCGCTTTTACCTCGATCGTCGGATAATTGAGGAGTCGGGAAAAGCAGGGGCGCAAAAGGCATTTAAAGCTTATTTTACTGCTAAGGGACAACAGAAATTTAGCGATCGCGTTAACTACTTTGCCCCCAAAGTTGGCGTTCGAGTCGCGGGAATCAAAATTAAAGACTTAGGCTATCGCTGGGGTAGCTGTAGCACGAAAGGGATGCTGAATTTTCATTTTCGCTGTATGATGGCTCCCTTGAAAGTGATTGACTATGTAGTAGTTCACGAACTATGTCATTTACATCATCCCAACCACAGCGATGCCTTCTGGAATGAAGTAGATAAGGTAATGCCCGATTACGCCGAGAGAAAAGAGTGGTTGAGAAAGAATGGTGCCAGCTTGACACTGTAGATTATTGAAAAGCGATATTAAACTCTTAATAACTCTTGAAAAAATTAGTTCTCACGACCTATTTAATACACGCTCCAAACAACGAAGCGATTTTGTAATTAGATGTAGTTATGGTTTGCTAAGAGAAGAATTCAGCAACGCCCAGATGAAAGTAGGAAACCGAATGACCATGCCTTGTCTCGATCGCGACAAGTGCAATGGAACAGTCAAAGGAATTTATGGTGGAGATGTTTATGTACGGGAATATGGTGAAAGAATCCAGTATTCTCAGCTTATGAACGGCAAATGCAATTGTTGTGGGAAATCAGCATACGAGATTCGTTTTAGAGGCTGTGAAGTGACAGATGCCATACCTTCAGATGGATCTGCGCCAGGTTGTGAAGATTCAATTTATCCAATAGAACAACTGTATAAAAGATATAAAGTAAGTCAGACTGAAATGTACCGTAGATTATATGCACTACAGATTAAACCCATAACAGAAGATGAGGGTCTATATATTATCTATGACGATTTGTGGTTGCTAGATATATTTCAAAAGGTTGGAGTAACAATAAACGGGGACTATTCATCATTTGTACCTCTTACTTGTAGAAGAGGTCTGGGAGTAACCAGTCCTCTTCT
>JBCCNG010000288.1:0-5986 GCA_039025955.1 Cyanobacteria bacterium P01_C01_bin.72
AGCTACAAACGGTTAATGGAGAGTTGACTGCTGCTAACAGGAAATTGCAGAGTAACATCGACGAAGTCAAACAAGCTCAAGAACAGCTTCAAGATGCGATCGCCCGTGCTGCCCAAGGGGAATTAGTGCGCTACGAAGTAGATGTTTTGGGGGCAGAAGAGCAAGTAGTCACAATTGATTTTTCTCTTAATCCTGTGACTGATGAGTCAAGAAAAATAGTGCAGTTAATTCCTGAAGGTAGAGATATCAGCAAGCTAAAAGAGGCACAGGAAGCTCTGGGAGAAACTAACCAGAAACTAGAGCTGCGAGTCGCCGAACGAACCAAATCTTTAGCTCTGTTTAGCGATCGCCTCCAGCAGCTTCACCGTCTAGCTATCACCAACTACCAGCAGCAGCGGGATTTGTTTGATGACTATCTACAGACAGGTTGTCAGATGCTAAGTATGAAGACAGGAATTATCAGTGAAATCAATAACTGTATTTTTAGAATTGTCGCCGTTAACTCTCCTTGGGAATTAGAGATTGGCTATGAAACCGCCTGTGCTAATACCCGCTGTGCAGAAGTAATGAAAACCCAACGCACCGTCACTTTTGGCGAGGTAGAGAAAATGGAAACGGTGCAAAATAATCCTGTTTATCTAAATCTCCAGCTAAAATCGTTTATCGGCACGCCTATTTTTGTCAACGGTAAGCTTTACGGTATGCTCAATTTTTCTGACCCTGACGCGAGAGAGTCAGAATTTTCGGCAGAAGAAATTACCATCGTTGAATTAATGGCGAGAGACTTAGGCAATGAGATCGCATCGGCTCAAGCTCAGGAGGAAATCAAAAAAAACGAGCAGCGTTTCCGCAGTACTTTTGAACAAGCAGCGGTGGGGGTAGCCCACGTGTGTCCTAGTGGAAGATTTATCCAGGTCAATCAGCGTCTTTGCGAAATTGTCGGCTATGACAGTGAGGCTCTATTGAGTAAAACATTTCAAGAAATTACTTATCCCGACGACCTAGAGCTAGATTTACAGTACTTTGGTCAGTTATTGGCAGGCAAAATCCCCAATTACTCGATGGAGAAACGCTATATCCGACAGGATGCTTCCTTGGTTTGGATCAATCTCACGGTTTCTTTGATCAAAAATAATTTTGGAGAAGCAGATTATTTTATTACGGTCATTGAAGATATTAGCGATCGCAAATTGACCGAATCAGCCCTCGAACTGAGTCGAGATAAGCTGAAACAGGCAAACCAGGCAAAGGACAGTTTTATTGCCCACATGAGTCACGAACTGCGTACTCCCCTGAACAGTATTATTGGTTTCAGTCATATTCTGAGACAAGACCCTAACCTGACACCAGAGCAACTGCGCTCCCTCGATCTGGTTCATCAATCGGGACAGCATTTGCTAACTCTAATTAATGATGTGCTGCAACTTTCCAAACTTAATGCTGACAAGCTAAAGCTCAACTACTGCGACTTTAACTTGATTCATTTGCTCCACGATATTATTGCCATGTTTCGGATTCGCGCTCAGGAAAAAAGCTTGAATTTTGTCAGTCAAATAGCGTCTGACTTACCAGAAGTTATCAATATAGACGAGACTCGTTTACGCCAGGTTTTATTAAATTTATTGAGTAATGCGTTTAAATTTACTACCCAGGGAACTATTATCTTCTCGGCTACTGCTCCACCAGCAACAGCTGACTCAGAGATCAAACAGGTTCGTTTTCAGGTAGAGGATACAGGTAGAGGAATTGCACCCGAAGATCATGAAACTATTTTTGCGGCATTTGGTCAGCTAGAGCCAAATAACGACGGCTCTGAAGGTACAGGATTAGGACTGTCAATTTGCCAAAATATTCTGCGACTGATGGATAGCGAGCTACATCTCGCCAGCCAGATAGGTTCGGGTAGTCGATTTTGGTTTGACCTCAAGCTCAAAACCATACCTGCATCTTTCTGTATTTTGCCAGAGACTCCTGCAACCGATCTGGAGCGCAAGTTAATTACTCCCAGTAAAGTTTTGGTGGTCGATGATAACTACGATAATCGACTGCTCTTATTAGAGTATCTTGAACCCCAGGGCTTTTTGGTCAAGCAGGCGGTAAATGGTCAAGCAGGACTGGCGATCGCCAAGTCTTTTCAGCCAGACGTGATTTTGGTAGATCTCATGATGCCCATTATGGATGCTAAAGAGATGATTGAGTCTCTCAGACAAGATGCCCAGTTGCGAAACATAATAACTATACTAGTTTCGGCGAATATTCACTTAATTGCGAATTCATCAGACATCCAGTGTGATGGATTTTTAGCCAAACCCATTGATTTACAACGGTTATCGACCTTGTTGGACACTCATCTACAGTTAGACTGGCAAATGACTACTCCAAATTTAGTATCCAAGCCGCAATTAATTATCCCCCGCGCTGATGAACTGCTGCATCTTTTTGAGTTAGTCAATTTTGGCGATATGGAGGGTTTATTAGCCGCAGTAGATTTACTAGAGCAGCATAATTCTCACTATCTTGCTTTCGCCCAGAAGATAAGTCAAATGGCGAATAGCTGTCAGCAACAAAATCTAGAGCAACTGCTGGAGACTTATATTCAGCAGATGGATTAAGGTTAATCTCTGTGGCGATTTCAATCTAGTATTGAGTATTAAAATTGTCTGGTTTTTAGTTCAAAATAGTTCAAAAATACTAAAGTTGTAACCAACACCCAGCAACAAACCTACGTCGGTATCATCTTCAGCAAAGCCTAGATTGATTCGAGCAGTTGCAGTTACTCTTTCAATAATTGGCACATCTACTCCTGCAGTGACTAAACCATCCGTGTCAAAGTCACTAAACAAATCTTCGATCGCTATGCCACCACCCACAAAAGGATAAACTAATTCTAGATCCCGAGAAGATTGATAGATGGGAACACCAAAGGTTAAAGCAAAGCTACTGACGTTATCGCTACTAAAAACCGTCGAACTATGGAGCGAAATATTTTTGGTAATGGCAGTTCTTCCCACTAAAGAAAAACCCCCTTCACCCAAAGCAGTAGAATCGCCCCCCAAACCGATGTTACCTCCCAATCCTGCATAGCTACGAGTGGGAATCTTGGCTGGTGGCGGAGCTTGAGAATTAGTCTGTGCTAATGCGAGACTAGGGGTGATTAAAGTTAAAGGTAACAATAGGAAGAAGGCGTTTTGCAGTTTTTTTTGCTTGATAGTTACGGATGGCATACTCATATTGTTCTAGTTTTGAACCTATTCAAATTTTTATATATCCTGCTATATGTATTTCTCTCAAATTACCATTTTGCTCGCTCTAAATTTGCTCCCGTCAAGTCGGCATTAGTTAAATCTGCGCCGCTTAGTTTCGCGTTGCTCAAATTGGCGTTGCTTAAATTGGCATTGCTTAAATTAGCCTCAATTAGTTTGGCTTTGCTCAGATTAGCCCCTGCCAGATTAGCATGACTCAAATCAGCATCAATTAGATTAATATTGGCTAAATATATTTGAGATAAATCGGCGTTGCTTAAATTGGCATGGCGAAAGTTCCGCCTACCAAGGGCATATCCCTGAATTAGACTAGCGCGATCGCTGATAATTAGTTCTCTTTGGGGTAGGCTAGTGACGGTAAAGGTAATTGTCCG
The DNA here is from genome assembly GCA_039025955.1 of Cyanobacteria bacterium P01_C01_bin.72. Taxonomy (GTDB): domain Bacteria; phylum Cyanobacteriota; class Cyanobacteriia; order Cyanobacteriales; family Xenococcaceae; genus Waterburya. The sequence continues at coordinate 3,638 of JBCCNG010000288.1, forward strand.
TTCTTGTTTAATTAATTCTGTTAGTTCTTGATAAAGAGGATAGTCGCCAATGCCGCTAAGATTTACCCAGGCTCTAGTACGGGTAAGAGCGGTAAAAAGCTGATGGCGGAGATAGATATCGTCGGCTTGGGCAATACGATCCAAACCTACTAAATAGACTAAATCTGCTTCCTGTCCCTTGGCACGGTGGATGGTGGAAAGGGTCACTGCCCCTGAATGCCAGAATTGGTTGGGGTTATCTTGAGTTGCAGGATCAGTACTATTATGAGTGCGTTGACCAGGCAGATAAATATCAATTCCCTGATTAATCAGGAAGACAGCAGTTTGTTTTAATAAAGCGTTTGCCTCAAAAGTAGAGCCGAGAACAATAATCAAAATCTCACCCTGGGGCTGAAGCTGTTCCACGGTAATGTTATGAGTTAACTTCTCTGCTAGTACCGTTAGCTCTTGCTGTCGGGAGGTAAAACTTTCCCAACAGATCATATTTGCCGACCATAGTTCACTAATAATATTGGGGGAACTTGCCTCTCTGGTGAGGGTGATTTGCTTGCCTAGCTGCCACTCGCCGCTAATTTTGTAACCCAAGGCTGCCCACTCTTCAGGATAAATCGACCCCGTGAGTAAACCTTTAGTTCTCAAAAGTCCCAAAGCGATCGCCTGAGCAACCATGATAATCTGTTGCGGAGTACGATAGCTACAGGACATGATTTCTGTCTTGTTTATTTGCTGGCTATACTGTCCCGTCACTAGATGCCCTAACTCTTCTCCAAATAACTCGACGGGTTCGGGTAACTTTAAATTATTCAGACTTTGCAGCTCATCATAAGCCCAGATTAAACGTTTCTGCTGGGGGGATACTGGATTTACAGGACGCAGAGCTTGGTAGGCTAACCAGTAAAAAGGCTGTTTGTGTTGATAGTGCCAACGAGCCGACATCAGATCTTGCCCCTCGTCGATCAAAACCGCATCAAACATCTGCGGGATGGGTCGATTTTCTAGTAGCTGGAGACAGGCTTCTGCTAGAGCCTCATGGGGCGGACTACTGAGAGTAAAGGGTACGGATAAGGGCATTGCTCCCGCCTGACGACATACTGTACCGTAGAAACCAGGCTGCTGTTTGCTACCCCAAGCATGGAGAATCTTTAGCCCCGATTCTGAACTGTAGCCCAGGCGATCTTGAGTGAAATATCTGATCCAGCGATCTACCTGCTGAGTCAGGGAGTCATAAAGACTGCGCGAAAAAAATACCAAGGCAATCTGCCACTGAGGATATTTAACCGCCATCAAAGCTGCTTTCTGACATAGTGCCACCGTCTTGCCCGAACCAGCAATCCCTCGTAGACGCTGCATCCCTGGGGGAATTTGTTTAGCCAGTTGCTCCTGCTGTAGATCGAGCTGGTTTAAACGAGATCGCACCTGTTGCAGCAATTTACGCCGCTCTAAACCCGTATTTTTCTGTTGCTGAGTAGGACTAGGAGTATAAATAGCTGTTCCCCCTAACACCGCCTGTAGTAATTCCCACTGAGTAGGAGTCAGGTCTACACCCGTAATTAGAGGTTGCTGACTGGCAATTGCCTTAACTATTTGCTCCGTCTGGCTGAGATCTTCTTGAAACAGAATTGGCGGGGAATGGGGTAAATCAGCCCAACCTTTTTCTTGCCATTGAGCCTGAGTAATATAGGGTAGAGCTACCATTGCCCGGGCGCTAACCTGTCCCTTTAAAAGCGGCTCGCGATCGCAATATTCTAAGAGGGCAAATAGCTGGCTTTCTGCCTGTTGATAAGGGTTTCCGTAGTCAGTATAAAAATTCTGATATTGCCAACGATGCCCCTTAATCCCTACTAACTGATTAATCTTAATCCCTTTGACTTCAATGACGCTCAGTCCTAGCTGATAGTCAGCAATTAAGATATCAGGCTCACGTCGAAAGCGATCAGGACGAAAAATCGGATAACGCCAGTAAGCAAGGCACAGTCTCGGCTCAAAACTCCTTTTAATGCTGTCCCAAACCAGCTTTTCCCCTGCTTGTCCTGGACTAGAAAATAATTCTGTGGCAATAAACTTATCCATACGAATCTAGCCATTCTGATCAATTTCCCTATCCGACCGGCTGTCTTCTGAGATAATTTCTGCTCCCCTGATAACTAGTCAATGCTCAAACTCGCGCATTCCCTTGCGCCTTTCGGCGACGCGGGGTCGCTCGTCAATGTTCAATGTTTAATGCTCAATGTTTAATGTTCACTGTCTGACTGCTTCGAGAATTCTCGAATAGTAAAAACTAACGCTAGTCATTCCCGTGCGCTCAACTTTAAAACCATTGGCTTGCAGCACCGCTATGATATCTGCCTC
>JBCCNG010000289.1:0-5958 GCA_039025955.1 Cyanobacteria bacterium P01_C01_bin.72
CGCTGCTAGCGGTCGGTAAAAGCCGTTCTCGTTCTGTTTCTGCGATTTCTATGTCCGATTTAGGTAAAGATTTTGCCTGTTCTTTTGCCTGTATACGCTCCTGTAGCTTCTGTCTGGCATACTTATTAGCCTCTTTAGCTAACGTGGGCATACTAGAACGCAACGATCTGGGTAAAAAGCGATAAACTCCATAAACAGCACGAGAGCGAAAACGACGCACAAAGCTAAATATAGGTCTAAGCTGCCGTTTTAACAGGCGATCGGCAATTTTGGTTAAAGGATTTTTATTCATCAACTAACGACTAACGACTAACAACTAACAACTAACTACTCCATCAACTCGCTCAGATGACGTTTACGCCAGGCAAAGTGAAGTAGATTGATTCCCATTTCTTGAGCGGTGCGGATGGTTTCTCGCGAGCGACTATGGTTCTGGTTTAAGCCCCAGGCGGAGGAAAGATCGCCAATCACAAGAATGATTCCCCCCCAGGTAAAGATTTGGATCGCCTGTTCGTCGATAATCGGAAACTGTCCGAAAAGGAACGGCTGATTTCTTAGGGGGTGATTGATGCCGATGGTTTCAGAATTGACGGTGGTTAGTTCGTCAATTTCAGTTGTCAGATCTTCAACGCGATCGCTGATGTCTTGTAAATCTCGGTCAATAGATGTAGCTGTGTCTTGGGATTGAGAGCGTAACTGAGGAAAAACGTTATTTATTTCGGTTGTAATATCTTTGATCTGTTCGCTAAGTCTGGCTTCACAGGCTTGTAGTTCGGTTTCGATTTGTTGGGGGATGTCGGGAAATTCTTTAAGTAGTTTGGCATCTACTAGGGCAGACTGTAAGCGATTTTTAACAGCTGTTAATTCGGCGATCGCTGTTTCTTGGCTAGAAACTTCAATTACAACTGTGCGACCTTTTGTGAGGTGATTGCTCAGGTGTTTTAAATTTTCTGGCTGAAGGTTATAAAGCTGTTTTTGGGTCAGCCAGAGTAAGTCCCAATCTAAAGCTGATTCTGCGTTTAGATCGATTGTTTTAACCCCCCCACTACAGCCTAGGGCAGGATATAGGGCGGCTACTGAACGAAAAAGATGTTGCCAATTAAAGTCAGTAGGTGAATTATTGGCTAGCTGTGCCACTCGCACGTTTTTTGGGGGCTTGAGGGTAGCAGTAGGGCGACCGAGCAAATCGATTTGATTGGCTTGGGGAAACAGGGGATTATCGGGGTTACTTATCTCTCGAATCGGTGCTTGTAGTTTCAGGCGACACAGTTCAATTTCCTCTTGATTTGGAGGACTAGATTTTTCCTCAATCCGGAACATTTCCCGCACGAACTCGGTTTCGCGGATTGTTTCTAGGCGTTCGGGATCGACATAGCTAATCACTAAATAAACTAGCGGTGTAGATTGAGCGTCGGCTGCTAGACGTAAATCGATCGCCTCGGTGACAATAATGGGATTACCGCGATTGTCGATCGCCATACCTGGTTGAACCTGCAACCATCTTTTCTCCTGGCGGTATTGAGCGGGGACGTTTGCTGGTGGCGCAATTTCCTTGACTCCCAAACCAGAGACAATTCCCCCTTGATGTAGGGAACTATAGTGGAGGTTTTGGCGTTGACGGTGGTACTGATGTGCTTCTCGCCAGCGATCGGCGTTTAATAGTAGTCCATCTCGGACGACTAGGCGAGATAGAGGTTCGATTGATTCGGTATTTTTGGCTGATGGGCGATTGCTAATTGCTAATACCTTTTTACTTTCTAATTCACCGCTCTGGCTTTGCATCTGCTTAATCCTCAATCTCCAAATCGTAGGTACAAAAAGCTGGTTTTTCGCGATCGATAACCAACCGAATTACTTCTTCGTTTAGCTGCCTCTCTGGTAGGTCGCGTCGTAGATGAACGCTAAAGTGGAAGGGTTTTCCGCCACCCAAAATTGCATCTTCACCCAGGCGAGTTTCCCCAAAGATAAATCCTCGACTAAAAGACTCGCGGATACTGATGTGTTCATCTAGAGGTAAGCCTGTCAACAGATGCAAAAAGAAACGTAGTCCGTGACGAGTACCCCGCCAGCGGTAAATCTGCATCGCATAGCGAATTAAACGTCGCTGTAACCGCGTGGGTATATTCGGTTCTAGTTCCCAGCCCACCCAATGAGCCAGAAAAGGCAGCATACTTTCAGGGGCGGTTAGAGGATCGAGATATGCCCAAAAGCTCTCTAAGATTTGCAGATCGGGTTCAAAAGTAGTCTCAATAATTTTGAGGAAGCGTCCGATAAAATCTACTTCCCGATAAATCTGCGGTAGAAAGTCCAGATAGCGAGTATTGGGGCGAACAAATAAATTAAAGCCCGTCGTCTGTACCGATTCTTCCGTATCCCTGCTGGTATAAAGATGAAGCTTACCGTAATAATCTAGCTGTAGAGAGCGGTTGCGCCAGTTTTCGGTATTGCTAGTTAAAGCATCTTCAGCTTCAAAAAAATCGTCGGGTACGAGGAAATTTAAAATTACTTCAGTCGCTTCTCCTGGTAATAATTGCGCTTCTGAGCTATCTACCTGATGCCAAGCTAACGGAAAATCTCCCGCTACTTCCCAGCGTAAGTTAAGAGGTGCTCCCCCACGATTAACTAGCCTGACGTACATTTGGCTCTTTGCACCAGGATTGAGCAGCAGACTCTCTCGCTTAAGATTAATCGTTTTAGGTGTGCTACCAGTACGAATCGGCAGCAGAGCTAATTCTGCTTCGGGAATATTTAAAGATCTTAGTTTTAACGCTACCTGCTGTTGTTCGCGCGCTTGAGTAATTTCAGTCATCTACCTTTTGTAGTTGTTCTAATTAATTGACTTACTCTCTTAGTTGTTTGTTTTTGGGAATTGGGAGTTGGGAGTCGGGAATCGGGAGTGTGAAACATTAACTAAGTGACAACGTTAATGGTGTGACCGAAACCAGAGCTACTATCCTGCCAAGAACAAATTAGACCATATGCGCCTGGGTTAATGCTGGTGGCGGGAGGAAGCCGTACCCATTCCCCTTCAAAGCGACGTAGTTCGATTAGCTGAATTGCCCCTAAATAGCGAATACCTGGAATGGTTTGGCAGATTGCGACTATATCCGAGGGATAGAGAGACTTACCGAGTTGCCAGCCTTGCTTTTCAACCCCACCCGTAACGGGATTGAGAAAGCGATATAGAGCAACTCTTAGTTGAAATAAAATTTCTGCCTGTGCCGTGGCATTCTGATACTGTGCCTCCAACGCTACCTCGGTTTGAATGTTAACGCCGACGTAGTTTGGCTCTAGGCACTCTACATTAATTCCTAAAAGCTTTCTGTCATCTAGATAAGAGTTAATACGGTCTTTGAGGCTGGGGCTTAGTTCGAGTAAGCTGGGATTAATGCCTTGACCTCGTTCTATTTGGGCTATATCCACCTGGGGAACAACCAACAGTTCTACTGTCCCTGGCTTTTGCGGGTTGCTGGGCAGACAATGGGCACGGGCTACTGCTCCCTCACCTCCTTGAATAGTCAAGACTTCAAAGTCTTCGGGGGTAACGGCGCGATCGCGAGTTCTTAATACCTGGGGAACTTTAAGGGTAAGCTGTTCGAGGGTTTCGGCATCTGCTCCATTGCGGGCAGGGACATGATTGGTTACTTTGGCCACATAGGGAACGGCAGATTTCAGCACCTTAAGAGTGCCTGCTAACACATTGCCCTGCTTGCCTCCACCAGTCCGATAGCGAGACATTCTAATAGTTGCGCCCTTGGGCGGGATTGCACCGTACTGCTGTTCTAAATTATCCGCAGATAGAATTCTCGGCTGCTGTCCGTAGGTCTGAGATTGAATTCTCTCTTCAGTGGCAGTTTTGAGCTTATCTGGTTCTCGTACCAAAGGACCAAACTGAATTAAACCCGATAGGGAGTCTATTACATAATGGCGATCGCTCGGTTGAGAATCGGCAAAATCCCTTACCTCCTGCCAGGTTTGAGGTAGTTCTCCAGGGGGAGTAACAATTAGATATTCATCTTCGCGACGGGACAAAACGGGTCTAGCCTGTAGCTGCCAATATTGCCCTGGATTACCGCTACTAACTCCCAAAAATTCATCTTCAATCAATTCACTCTGGCTGGCAGCCACCGTCCCGCCTAAAGAACGGATTTTTAGCCCTGTGATGCGGGGGGTTTGTAAGTATCCAGCTGTAGCCGGTTCATCCGCACTGGAATTACAGACACAGCGCAACCATCTGCCTCGATAGTTACTAAACTGGGTAACGGGAAAATCAAGGGGTAAATGCAAAATAACGTCTGCACCCTGGAGGGGGTTGCCTCCCCGACGACTCAGATCGCTAAAGCTAAATCCTTGAGTGCCGTCATCCATTTCACTTAATAAGATGGGCTGCCATTGCTGTCCATTCCATGCCTGCCAACTTCTAGGAGGGGAGTTAGGATTAATGCCCGTAGGTGTTGCCGACTGTCCTTTGACCGTGACAGCGATCGCATTACCTGCCAATGGATCATCGGGATTTAAAACTAAATAAAAGCAGTTTCCCGCCTGGGGTCGCTCGTCAAATAAAGCTAGCTGTGACCCCGACCATTCCCCCTCCTGTAGCGTCCAAAAATTAGTCAGGCGATCTCGTAATACCTGGGGATTAGCCTCGGCGGTGTTGGCAGATAATAGACGGTCTATTCTCGGCTGCCCAATGACTAAAGGTTCATCGGTACTAAAAACGACTGCTGGCTGGTTATTTCCCTGTTGAGTTGCTACCTCAATCCCTCTAGGAATTGTATAGGACTGGGGCAGATCGGAAACTAGGTAAAAAGTAAGCTTAGTCTGAGCAGGACTGGGTGGCTGTAAGCGCATCCCCAACATTTCCAGAAAGGTAATATAGTTACGCCGAGGTACTTGATTAAACCGCATCAACATTTGATCCGTCAGCCAAGCAAACAACTCGATCAAGGTAATGCCAGGGTCGCTAGGATTATAATTCGTCCATTCAGGACAGTAGCGAGGGATGCGTAATATACACTCCTGCAACAAATCCTCATAACGGCGATCGTCTAAATTGGATTTTGGTAGATGGGAGAGGAAGTCGAACACCATGAAATATTTTTAAACTCGATTTAAATGTTTGACTTGGGAGTTGGGAGTCGGAGTGGGGGGGTGGGGAATCGGAAGTGGGAGATAGAAGCGATGTTAATTTTGTTTTTTAAGAAAGAAAGGATAGATTAAACTACGGCGATCGTAGCTATTTTTGACTCGATATTCGATCTTGATATCGACCTGACCCTTAATATTTAATGGTTGGGTAATAATATTTTCTATTTCAATTCTGGGTTCCCATTTTTCTAAGGCTTCTTGTACCCAAATCTTGATTAAAACCAACGTTTCTGGGTTTATCGGTGCAAAAGCTAATTCGTGGATGCGACAGCCAAAATCGGGGCGATACCGTCTTTCTCCCAGTTCGGTTAGGAGAATGATCAGAATCGACTCTTCGATACTGTTTACTTCTCGACTTAATGTTAAATTTCCCTGGCGATTAATTCGCATCGGGAAAGATATTCCCTGACCAAGATGATTTTGGCGTTTGGTTGGCAGATCCACCATAACGGGCATGAATGAACAATAAAATATATTGCTCAAACTTTAACGGCAGAATCTTCGTTCGAGTATTCGACCAAAGTCTAATTTAATTAATTGTTTCAATACCTTTTTTATCTACGGCGATCAAAGGCTACGATTTGCGTAATTGCAGCTTTTGAGAATTGATAAGATCGGTCGCAACATATTTATTCTCAGTCAAGCAGGATTTGCGATCGCTTATTTGAATTTTTTAGCTCGTCACATTTTATTGTTGCAAGTTGTATGCTGTATTGTCGTTCTTAAAAACTAGCTCAAAAAAGACGGATAGATTATTCCAACAACCAGCCGAACAATTCACCTAAAGTTAACTGAAAAGATTTGGCAAAA
>JBCCNG010000290.1:0-5952 GCA_039025955.1 Cyanobacteria bacterium P01_C01_bin.72
CAAGAATTTAAATTTCACCCAGATTAATTTCTATCAGGGCAGTTGGTGGACTCCCCTCAGTCTGCTTCAAGGTAAAGTAACAGGAATGGTGGCTAATCCTCCTTATATTCCTTCAACTCAAATAGAGCAACTACAGCCAGAAGTAGCCCAGCACGAGCCAAGAATGGCATTAGATGGGGGGAATGACGGTTTAGACGATATTCGCCATTTAGTCACAACAGCGCCTCAATATCTAGTTTCAGGGGGCATGTGGCTCATTGAATTAATGATTGGTCAAGCCGACACTGTAGCCGAACTTTTACAACAGCAGGGAGAATACTACGACATCAAAGTATTTCCCGATCTTGCTAGTGTCGATCGCTTTATTTTAGCCTATAGAAAGTAACAGATTTTAATTTCAAAATACTGACAATAGTTAGTTAACGGTAATCAGTAATCACATCATGGTGTTAGTTTCCGAAACAGATTTAATCGCAGGGGCGATCGCTAATCAGGTTGTGAGCTTTCCCACTGATACTGTCCCCGCTTTAGCCGTCAAGCCAGAGTTGGGAAGGGCAATTTATCAGCTCAAGCAACGTTCTGCCAAGAAGCCTCTAATTCTATTAGGAAGTTCTCTGGAAGATTTGCTTCCCTACGTCGCCTATAGAAATGATGAGTTAACTGAGTGGAGTAAGTTAATTGAGCAACATTTGCCAGGGGCGCTTACTTTAGTTCTTCCTGCTTCCCGCAAAGTACCAAAAGCGATCAATACCACTGATTCTAATACCGTGGGAATCCGTATTCCTAACTGTGATGCTGCGTTGAGCATCCTTAGTCAAACGGGGGTGTTAGCTACCAGTAGTGCGAATATTTCGGGACAGAATACCTTGAGGACAGCAAGTGAGATTGACAGCGCTTTTGCATCTGTCTTGGTGCTAGAAAATATGGATTCCTATCCTGGTAGCGGACTTCCTTCTACTGTAATTTTATGGAAAAAACAGGGATGGAAAATTATTCGTCAAGGAAGCATTGTCATCCAGTAATTACAATTTAAAACAATTTTCAGGCACAGGGTTTGTCTCAATTAAAGGGAGTACAATAACAAGGGTAAAAGATAACTTATTTCTACACTTATCAAAATAAGTCGTTTTTTACTTCTTTATATCTCACTCAATTTCACCCAAGCCATATGGATGCCTTTGCTCTAGTCCCTCCAGAGTGGACTAAATCTGCAAGCCACGCGCTCAACTTTTGTTGCCCCAGTTGTAAAACTCAACCTGCCAAGGCAAAGAGCGTCTGGCTTAATCGTCGTGCTCCTGTAAGTGTTGTCAACAAAAGAAAATATCAGGAATTTTATCTGTGTGAATGCGGCACTTCTTGGTGGGGTTGGAGTGATGATCGCCCACCCTCAGAACTAAGCAATTTGCAGCCTTAGTTTGGTTACCACCCAAAAAGGCTCTATTCTTAGATATGAATCTCGTTACCTATTCAAAGAATGCAGTTCGACAAAATTCTGATCGCCAATCGAGGAGAAATTGCTCTACGCATTTTACACACCTGTGCGGAGATGGGTATTGCCACAGTTGCAGTACATTCCACTATCGACCGCCAGGCACTTCATGTTCAATTGGCAGATGAAAGCGTCTGTATTGGACCTCCTCCATCGGGTAAAAGTTATCTCAATATTCCCAACATCATTGCTGCGGCTTTGACCCGTAACGCTACAGCTATCCACCCTGGCTATGGCTTTTTAGCCGAAAACGCTCGGTTTGTAGAGATCTGCAACGACCACCAGCTAACTTTTATTGGACCATCGAAAGAAGCAATGTTGGCGATGGGTGATAAATCGACAGCAAAGAAAACGATGCAGCAAGCAAAAGTACCTACTGTTCCTGGTAGTAATGGTCTGCTGCGGGATGAGTCAGAAGCTCTAAGTTTAGCCGCTGAAATTGGCTATCCTGTGATGATCAAAGCAACTGCTGGTGGCGGTGGTCGCGGAATGCGTCTGGTGCGGGAAGATTCAGACTTAGTGAGAATGTACCAAGCGGCTCAAGGAGAAGCAGAGGCAGCATTTGGTAACGGTGGAGTATATCTTGAAAAGTTCGTCGAAAATCCCCGACACATCGAGTTTCAGATTATTGCTGATAGTCATGGTAATGTGGTTCACTTAGGCGAACGAGATTGCTCTATTCAGCGTCGTCACCAGAAGTTACTAGAAGAAGCCCCAAGTGCTATTTTAAGTCCTGAACTGCGGCAAAAAATGGGCAGTGCTGCGGTGAGAGCAGCTAAGTCGATCAATTATGTTGGCGCTGGGACGGTAGAATTTTTACTCGATAAATCGGGGGATTTCTACTTTATGGAAATGAACACTCGAATTCAGGTAGAGCATCCTGTTACAGAAGTTGTCACAGGAATAGATTTAATTGCCGAACAAATTAGGGTGGCTCAGGGTGAAAAACTTAGGTTTACTCAACAAGAAGTAAATTTGCGCGGACATGCGATCGAATGTCGGATTAATGCCGAAGATCCGCAACATAATTTTCGTCCCCATCCAGGTAGGATCAGCGCCTATTTACCCCCAGGAGGACCAGGAGTGAGAATGGATTCTCATGTATACACTGATTATGAAATCCCCCCCTATTATGACTCATTGATCGGCAAGCTAATTGTCTGGGGCGAAGACCGCGATGTCGCGATTAAGCGGATGAAACGAGCCTTAAGGGAATGTGCAATTACGGGAGTTCCCACTACGATAGAATTTCACCAGCGAATTTTAGAGACTCCTGCTTTCTTGACAGGAGAAATCTACACCGACTTTATTGCCCAGCATTTAAGCGATGCTTTAAATAGTTAGGGTTTATCTAGCAAGCGATCGCCAGTTATTTTTACATCAGTACAAGATACATAAGTACAAAGGCTAAATATTAACAGCGATCGCCTTTGTGACTTCTTCAGCTCAAGTTTATTTCCCCTCGGCATCACTGAAAGTAAAAGTATAAATCTTCCATAAATCTACTGGATATTACTTAGTTATAGTAGAAAAAAGATCACCTAAATAACTCCTGGTTATCTCTGAAACTACCGCAAACCACAAACAAAAGCTTCAATTATAATACCTGTTTTGTGTTTTGTGCGTAATCAATAGCATTTGTCCAAGGCAATCAAGATCATCGGTAGTAGGTTCATAAAAACCTTATAAATGAATTAGTCAACTAGATAAAGACTTCATAAAACACCTAGAGTTTTTAGATATCTACTTCGATTAAACAATTTTGCGAAGCTGACTTTAGGTTGTGGAGTCTGATTTTAATCTAATGACTGTGATTTTAGATGCAGTCAGTTTTTTGATTTTTGTAATTTGAATTTGTGCAATCAATTATCAAGTTTTCTCTCTTAATTTAATTTTCTTCTTGAAGATAAGATCAAAATCAATAATTTTAAAATCTATTTTTTGTCTCACATTGAATACAAAAAACACTTTAATCAAATCTTTATTAAGTAAAAAATATGTTTGTTAAACAAGGAAATATTAATCTAAACTCTAGAATTACTGATGATTGGGGCAATGTTCAAAGAATAGTTCTCGATATAGAAGCTCTTTCGCAAACACAGGGGTGGAAAATTGAAATTCCCCAAGATAATTATACAATCGACCAAATATATGGAGCCAAAATAACTGAAGAAAATGGTAAAACTTATATCTCTGGTGCTAGTTGGAATCAAGATTTAGAACAGGAAGAAAAAACAGAAGTTGTTTTAATTGTCGATGAAATTAACCCTGTTGATCATAGTAGTTATGTCTTCAATGCAGTCGAGCCTGTGGCTCCTCCATCTGCCCCAAATCTCAATAGTCGAATAGTGGAAACTTGGTATGGTGGCTATAAATTAGAAGTTGACCTGAAGGCAGAATCAGACATCCAAAATTGGCAATCAGATTTTTCTCTCCCCTATCATATTCGTGCCGTTTATGGTGTAGAACTAACTGATCGCGGTAATGGAAACTATACAATTAGCGGAGAAAGTGGCAAGGAACATCTGCGACAGGGAGAATCATTCACCTCAGTCTTTATTATCGATGATTATGGACAATCGGCGATCGCCCCTGAGTTTGAATCCAACAATTCTCAACCGGCGGCAACCCCAGTAATCAGTAATTCTATCCCTGAACCTATTGCTGAACCAGAAGTTAATCAGGATGTGGTCGAGAATGAAGTCAGTCATTCGACTCCTGAACCCATGGTCGAAAATGAAGTCAGTCATTCGACTCCTGAACCCATGGTCGAAAATGAAGTTAGTCATCCGACTCCTGAACCTATGGTCGAGAATGAAGTTAGTCACCCGACTCCTGAACCTGTGATCGAGCCAAGTCCTAATCATGATCTTACTGCCAATCCTGATGGTGGAGGTAGAATTATCAATGTCGATCAAGATTTTGGTGGAAATCTAGAAAGTGCGGTGGCTGCTGCTAATGATGGTGATGTGATCCAATTGGGAGGGCGAACCTACTACACCAGCGGCATTACCATTGATAAGGATATTACTTTTGATGGTCAAGCAGGGACAATTATTGATGGTCAAGGTACCTTACAACCAATTATCAGACTAAATCCAGGGGCTTCTGGGGCAACGGTTCAAGATCTGAAACTCACTAATGCTAATCAAGGTATTTATGCCTATAAAGCTTTTGACCTCACCTTACAAAATTTAGAAATAGACAATATTGGACTCAATCAAACCATTAGAGATGGTCAAGATAATACAGGAATTGTACTCAACCAAGTCGATGGAGTGCAATTACTTAATTCATCTATTCGCAACGTCGGGCGAAAAGGAGTTGGGATTAACGATACTGACGGTGCTTTTGTCAGTGGTCTAACAGTCCAAAATGTTAATCTGGCTGCCCAGCACGCTCAAAGCTTTGATGCTGCAGGAATCAAGTTCTTTAATACCAATGACGTTGTTGTGCAGGATAGTTATTTTGCCGATATTAATGCCTTTAGTATCTGGAACGATACCACTATTGCCACGACTATTTCAGGCAACGTGATTGAAAACGTGGGGGAAGACTTTTTAAGACCTGTATTCAATACCAATGTTGAGATCGCAGGAATCTATAATGAGAAGAGTGCTAATGCAGTAATCAAAAATAATCAAAGCACTGCTGTTAGTGGCTTTGTGGGATTAAATGCTACTGAATTTTCCACTGAAACTATGATTCTGGAGAATAACAACTTCTCTAGTATTGAATTTAATACACAAGACTATTGGGTCAATGAATCAGCAGAAACATTAATCGCTATTACTGAAAATCCGCTAGAAGCTGATTTTAGTCTGATTAACGATGCGTTTTTTGCCCAAGCTAATATTGGCTAGAGGCTATCTAGTAAACAAAAACTAATTTGTTCGGTTGATCAGGATGGGCAATGTACTAAAGGACTTACTTTGGTTGCCCGCCTGATAATTCGGGCTTGCTGAATCAACTGCTTAAGCTTGACAATCAAAAATTAAAGCTAGCCCCCAACTCGGTGCCAAAATAATCAATCGCTTCATCTCCTGTTTGACTGGCATATCTTAATTGACCCAAAACGCTAAATTTACGGCTTACAGGGACGGACACACCGCCTTTAATCTGCCAAGTAAAGCGGATATCATCTTCGATAAAAGTAGTACGATCAAGGTCATCTACTTCATCTTCAACACTACTGATCAACTGAGAAATACCAATCCCAGGACTCAGAAAAAGAGCCACGTTGTTGCGATCTCTGCCAAAGGGGAGAGTAAATCTGGGGTTGAGGAAAAAAGTGCCTAAAACATAGCTTTCGTCTTCATCGAGATCGGAGTCAATATCGCCGATCAAAGCACCCAGTTCAATGTCTGTAGCCAGATAACGACCAAAGGAAATACCCGCAAAAATATTACTGCCAAAAGCGGCATCACCGATGTCTGTAGTAATCGTTCATTCCCCCTCTAAAA
>JBCCNG010000291.1:0-5927 GCA_039025955.1 Cyanobacteria bacterium P01_C01_bin.72
CTTTAAAAAACGTATTCAAAGGATTTTAAGATTTTTTAATTCACATCAGGCGTACCATGTATAATAAAATACTTAGCATGATCAGGTATGGTAAATTTTGGAGGTTAACAGTAACTATTTAATATTCTTTATTTATTCTCCGTAATGAGTTTTAGTTCTAATAATCAAAACAGTTTTATCTTGTTCGTAAATTTCGTATAGAATCCGATCCTTACGGTTAAGTCTCAAAGAATATAACCCTTTCAGTTTTCCTCTCAAAGCTTTGCCATAAAAAGGATTAACACTGATAATCTCTTCTAAAATTTGCTTCAATTTTCGTTTTTGCTGCTTGGTTAATTTTCTAATATCCTTCTGTGCTTTGCGGGAAAATTGGATCTGCTATATTGAGTCATCTTCAAACAAAGATATCCTCCATGCCTACAGTCTCTCCTTTTTGATACTCTGCTCTGGCTTGGGATATATCTGTCAACACTTCGGGATCTTGAAGTAATTCAGCCGTTTCAATCAAGGCTTCGAGTTCTTCGCTCTCAATTAGAACAAAGCTTTTGTTGTCTTTAACAGTGGTTACACCCTCAGCTTCAGTGTTGGCTCTTTTTATAATTTCATCAAAGTTTTGACTGGCATAGTCTGCGGTAATGTGATAAGTCATTAAATAGAATATGCTTTTATTTGTTTTTACAATGTTTGTTTCTATTTTAAGTTGCTGAAATAATTTTGCTTTTGTGTCAAACAGTCTCCTAAATCATGTGTCATAGTTTTCATTTTCTGTGTCAACTGAAGGTTCGGCAGCAATAGAAGGAGCTTCACCAAGATAAACTTCAATGACGCGGGGATCATTTTGGACTTGATTCATTGCGCCTTCGCATAGCAGTGAGCCTTGGTGGAGTACGGTAACTTTATCCTTAGCAATTTGGCGGACAAATTCCATATCGTGTTCGATCGCAATAATAGAGTGGCTTTCTGCTAAAGAAAGTAACAGTGCGCCGACATTTTCTGTTTCTTCGTCCGTCAGTCCAGCGGCGGGTTCGTCTACCAAGAGTAAATCTGGTGATTGTGCTACCAACATGCCGATTTCCAGTCTTTGTTTCTCACCATGAGACAATAGGTTCGCGGCTAGATTTGCTTTGCTATATAAACCGATGACCTCCAATAAACCCGCTACGGTTCTTTGTTCATTCTGATTGGGGCGATTAAACAGAGTGGCAAAAACATTTTTATTCTGATTGCACACCAGATCCAGATTTTCCCTCACCGTCAGGTTTAAATAGACTCTGGGGGTTTGAAATTTACGTCCAATCCCTAGACGAGCAATTTTATATTCTGGTATTTGCCGCAGGTTTTTGCCCTTGAATAAAACTCTGCCCTCCGTTGGCTGTACCTTACCCGTGATGACATCGAGAAAGGTTGTTTTGCCGGCCCCATTAGGTCCAATAATTACCCGTAACTCTCCTGCATCCATCGCAAAGTTAAGCTGATCTAGTGCCTTAAAACCATCAAAGCTAACGGTTAGATTTTCAATTTCTAAAATTTTACTCATGTCTTTCTCGGTGAATGCCCTGGTTTACTTGCGAATACATACCGCGGGCTTGTATTTAATCACTCTTTCAATTGCTGCTGTACTTCTGGATCTTCTGCCAAACTGGGATAGGTGGCTATTTTCTTTTGTCCTAAAAGCGATCGCAATTTGTCCCAGCCATAATTTGTCCACCAGCCGACAATACCGTCAGGCAAAACGGTAACAACAATTAAAAACAATGCTCCCTGAAAAAATAGCCAAATCTCAGGAAAACTCTCGCTCAAAAAGGTTTGAGCCAGCCGTACCAATAACGTACCGATAATTGCCCCAATTAATGTTCCTCTGCCTCCTACAGCAACCCAAATCACCATTTCAATCGAAAAAGATACCTGCATGTTACTGGGGGTAATAATGCCAGTTTGCACAGTATATAACGCTCCTGCCACTCCTGCGATGGCCCCAGAGATCGCAAAGACTAAAACCTTATATCCCGTGGGATCGTAGCCAGAAAAGCGAACTCTAGTTTCGTCATCGCGAATTGCTTTGAGCAGTCTCCCAAAACGACCGCTGGTCAGCCAACGACACAAAAGGTAAGTCAAGACTAAGGCAATTACGGTAATGATATAGAACGTTCTTTGCACTCCATCCTTACTGACTAACAGATCAAAAATCTTTTCTGTATCGGTTTTTAAACCATTTGTCCCGTTAATAATTTTCTGTTGACCATTAAAAAAATTAAAGAAAACCAACAGCGCCGCCTGGGTCAAAATAGAAAAGTAGACTCCTTTGATCCGATTACGAAAAACTAGATAGCCAATTAGTGCCGCTACTATACCAGGGACGATAACCAGCGCCAAAATAGTTACAGGGAAAGAATTAAACGGTAGCCAGACCCAAGGCAATTCCTTCACGCCATAAAGAGTAAAGAAGTCTGGTAATTCCCCTCCTGTAGTTTGCAGCTTGAGATTCATTGCCAAAGCATAACCACCCAAGGCAAAGAAAATACCGTGACCCAAGCTTAATAAGCCCGTGTAGCCCCAAATCAGATCAATTCCCAAGGCGACAATTGCTAGGGAGAGGAAACGACCTATGAGGCGGAGGCGGAAAGCTGGTAGAACTGAAGGTAGAACAACCGCCAAGACTATAGCGGAGATAATAATTACGCCTATTTCGAGCAGTCTATTTTGACGCTGTTGCTTTCTGATTTCGATCCCAGTTTCACTACTCATTGGTCGCTGCTAAATATTAAATAAATACTAAAGATTCTGGCTAAATTCTGACTACTAAAGCTCTGCCGTTCTGCCCTTTTGGGGAAATAGTCCTGCTGGTTTAATTTGTAAAAAAGTAATAATCAGAGCAAACACCATTACCTTTGCCATACTGCTGGTGGCAAAAAAGAGAAAGATATCAATTAAAGCCTGGGGCGCGCTAACGTTAGTCAGCAACAAGGCTAAAGTTCCCGAACCAACAAGATAGTTAAGAATGCCAATGCCTAAAGCAGCTAACACTGTCCCCAATAGATTCCCCACTCCGCCCACAACTACTACCATAAAGGTATCAACAATGTAGTTTTGTCCTGTATTTGGTCCTACTGAACCCAGCAGACTAACAGCACAGCCCGCAATTCCTGCTAGCCCCGAACCTAAAGCAAAAGTCAAAGCATCTATCTGCGCGGTGGGAATGCCCAAACAGGAACTCATGGTGCGATTTTGAGTTACCGCCCGAATCTTTAGACCCCAGGTAGAACGCTGTAAAAACCAGTAGACTCCAATTAGACAGAGTACGGTCAGGGTAATAATAAATAGACGCACGTAAGGAGTTTGAAAGCCCAAGGCTGCTGTCCCGCCTCTCAACCACTTAGGAGCTGTAACATCAACATTTCTGGCGCTAAACCAGGGTTTAATCAAAACCGAATTTTGACTGAGTAGACTATAAAAGGCGATCGCAATTCCTGTAGATAAAGCCAGCAGTAAGGCGATCGCTTTTTGTTTGATTCGTTCCCAATCAGCTCGATTTTGAGCTAGGCGCATCCCGCCCCAAAATAGGAGGCTAAAGAGTCCCAAACTGATAAATAACAGCCAGTTAACGCTGCGAACAAACTGTTGTAAAATCAAGCTTACCCCCCAGGTAGCCAGGAGGGTTTCTAGAGGTCTGCCGTAGAGAAAACGAATCGCCCCTCGTTCGAGAATCAAACCGACCACTGCCGAGACGATAAAGGCGATGGGAACTGCCACAATAATATAAAAATTGAACCAGGGATCGCCAAAAGATTTGAAAATATTCTGGACAACATAGGTAGCATAAGCCCCCAGCATCATCAACTCGCCATGGGCTAAATTGATTACTCCCATCAAGCCAAAAACAATCGCTAAACCCAAGGCGGCAATCAGCAATACTGAACCGATGCTAATGCCATTAAACAGACCTTCAACTAATAATGTAGACACACATTTAAATCAATAAAATTAACAAACTAAAAAACTGGGGGTTGCTCAATTGGAAGATGAGCTTAAAAATTATCTAATTTAATATCTAATTTAAATAGCTTAAAGCTTATAGCTAAGAACAGAAATACTTTCTGCGTCATACATTGAATTAGCAACTACAAAAACTGATAGCTAGCCCAGATTTACTGTCCGATGCTAACTATCAATTCAGTACTTTTATTTCCTATTCGCTATCAACAAGTAGCTTAAGCTTGCTTAAACTTGCCGCCCTTATTGGGATCTGTCCAGTCGCAGCCAAAGCCTTTTGTCTCTTTGACATACTGATTCCAAGGAATGGGGTCTAGAGAACCATCTGTCGACCACACAATATCAAATAAGCCATCGTCTCGAACTTCTCCCAAACGTACAGTCTGAGAAATATGATGGTTGGGCTGCATCGCAACTTTCCCTTGCGGTGCATCAAATGACTGTCCTACTGCTGCTGCCCTTACTGGCTCTAGATCAGTTGTGCCAGCTTGTTCTACCGCCTGTTTCCAGAGATAAACCATGATATATGCCGACTCCATGGGGTCATTTGTTACCCGATCTTCGCCATACTTAGCTTTAAAATCAGCGACAAACTTGCTGTTTTGTGGTGTATCTACGGTTTGATAGTAGTTCCAGGATGCATAATGTCCCTTGAGATATTCGGGTCCAATTTGTCGTACCTCTTCCTCTGCCACACTCACGGACATCACAGGGTATTTATCAGGACCCAGACCCGCACCCTGAAGCTGCTTGAAGAAAGCCACGTTAGTATCACCATTGAGGCTATTAAAGATCACACCACCATTAGGTAATGCGGCTTTAATCTTGGTAATAATTGGGGTAACTTCTGTATCTCCTAAAGGCAGATAATCCTCCCCTGCTACCGTACCACCCTTAGCTGCCAACTGCTCTTTGATAATCGTGTTAGCTGTTCGGGGGAAAACATAGTCTGAACCGACTAAGAAAAATTCTTTGCCCTTGTTTTCTAATAGCCAATCCACTGCTGGCTCAATCTGTTGGTTGGGAGTTGCTCCAGTATAAAACACGTTATTGGAGCATTCCTGTCCCTCATACTGCACAGGATACCAAAGCATGTGCTTTTTCGACTCAAACACTGGCAACACCGCCTTACGACTAGCCGATGTCCAGCAGCCAAAAACAGTAACTACTTTGTCCTGGTCAATTAATTTAGCCGCTTTTTCTGCAAAGGTAGGCCAATCCGAAGCTCCATCTTCCTTGATAGGAATAATTTGCTTACCGAGAACACCACCGGCAGCGTTAATTTCGTCGATCGCCATCATTTCCGCATCAACGACAGTGGTTTCACTAATAGCCATTGTGCCGCTCAAGGAGTGGAGAATACCCACTTTGATGCCGTCTTCTGCTGCACAAGGGTTGGCATCGGGTGAGTCGGCTGCTGTATCACCACCACCACCAGCGTCAGCACAACCTTTTAAAAGTAGACTGGCTAAGACTCCTGTAGAGCTATAAAGTAAAAATTTGCGTCTTCCTAACTGTGACATGATTTAATATCTCGAATGTATCTAAGCCTTGTTTTGACTGCTTTGGTAAAGGCAGCCAAAATTTTGCCAGATTTTAATGTAAGTAATACGAATTATTCTTCCGTGGGAAAAATTGTACTATTTAATACCAAAAAAAAAGCAGTATTTGATACAAAATTAACAGTTGAGTTATGAGTTAACAGTTAGATAGATGGAATTAAACAACCTATTTTGAACTATAAATTTAAGTATTTGTCAATATTTATTAGCCTCATAACATCCTCTTCGCTATTAGTTTATTTCTGTACCATTAGTTACATATCATCTTGCATTAACGCTTATTTTTGGTTGGGCATAAAGGTAAAGAAACGTTACCGAAGAACACTACTTTAACTCTATGGTGCTTAACTGAAATTCACCAAGCCTTAATTAACC
>JBCCNG010000292.1:0-5916 GCA_039025955.1 Cyanobacteria bacterium P01_C01_bin.72
GTATACACCCAAAATTTGCTAATCCTGATGGAATCACAACTAGTCAATCGAAAAATCAAACAGATGATTGAGTGATCGCTTGTAGAAGCTAACAAGCTAAAATCAAATTATTTTTACGCTTCTCGATGTTGAAAAAATTTCTTACAGTTTTTACCGCGATGGGAATTAGTTTACTTGCAGTAAACACAGATACCTACAAAGAATTGAAACCAAATCAAGTCTATGCTTCGGAAGATGACCATAGCTCTAGATTATCTAATAAACAAGATAAACTGGCAGAAATTATTGCTCCGAATGCCCAAGTAGAAAAAGTAGCGGCAGGATTTAAGTTTATCGAAGGTCCTTTGTGGCATCCTGACGGCTTTCTATTATTTAGCGATATTCCAGCTAATACTATTTATAAATGGCAGCCCAAGCAAAACATCGAAGTTTTTCGTCAACCTTCTGGCAATGCTAATGGTAATGCTTTTGACCTGGCAGGGCGTTTAATTACTGGGGAACATGGCAATCGCCGCGTGTCTCGTACAGAGAAAGATGGACAGATCGTAACTCTAGCCGCTCAATATCAAGGCAAGCAATTAAATAGTCCTAACGATCTAGCCGTGAAATCCAATGGTAGTATTTACTTTACCGATCCTCCCTATGGGATTGAACCCGAACAGGAGGAATTAGGTTTTTATGGTGTTTACCGTCTCGCACCAGACGGGACGTTAACTTTGCTTGTAGATGATTTTGTCCGTCCTAATGGTATTGCCTTTTCCCCTGACGAAACAAAACTATATGTGAATGATTCACAAGAAGGTCATATTCGCGTATTTGATGTTCGCTCAAATGGAATGCTAGACAATGGTAGAGTTTTTGCCGAACTAGAACCCCCAAGCGAAAAAGGTGCAGCGGATGGTATGAAAGTAGATGTCAAAGGAAATATTTATAGTACTGCACCAGGAGGAGTGTGGGTTTTCTCTGCCAAAGGGAATTTACTAGGTATTATTCAAACCCCCACACCTCCTGCTAATATCGCCTGGGGTGATGAAGATTATCAGACCCTTTATATTACGGCTAGAAAAAGTCTTTATCGCATCCGTCTGCAAATTCCTGGGTTGCCCTAGAAGGCTTTGTTAAAATACTTCTTAAAGAGAGAATCAGACAATATGAGTCAAAAAAATAGCCGACGAAACTTTCTTCTCGGTAGCGTAGCAGCAGCGACAGTTATTGGCAGCAAAGCTCTAACCAAAAAAACAGGCTCTGCTTCAAGTTCAACAATCAACTCCATGCCAGAAAGAGTACTAGGTAAGACTCAAATTAATTTACCCATCTTCGGCTTGGGCGGAGCGGGGCAAACTCCCATTTCTCAAGGGGATGCTGAGGCTGAATCCATTGCTTTGATTGAGAAAGCGTTAGAATTAGGCATCAAATATTATGATACGGCAGCTAGCTATGGACCTTCAGAGGAACGCTTTGGTAAAGTTTTACCTGTATACCGCGATCGCATTTATCTCAATAGCAAAACCGCAGCCAGAGATTATGATGGTGCTTGGCAAGAACTAGAGCGATCGTTAAAACGTCTTCAGACAGATTATCTTGACTCTTGGCAGCTACACCACGTTTCCTTTATTGACGAATTAGATACTATTTTTAGCAACAACGGCGCAATCAAGGCTGTTGAAGAAGCTAAAGAGCAGGGATTGATTAAATTTTCAGGAATTACAGGACATCACGAACCAGAAGTTATCGCTGAAGGCTTGCGTCGCTATAATTTTGACACAACTTTGATTTCTCTCAACGCTGCCGATGTTCATCATCCTCGCCCATTTTCCCGCACTGTATTGCCAGTAGCACAAGAGAGGAATGTTGGTGTAATTGCGATGAAAGTTCCTGCCTACGGCAAATTATTTAAACCTGGTCTTTTATCTGGTATGGAACAGGCGATGGGATATAGCCTCTCTTTACCTGGAGTACATTGTTGCATCATCGCGGCAGAAAACCCCGAACAACTAGAATCCAATGTTGCTGTAGCGCGTAATTATACTCCTCTGGATGCAGCGCAGATGACACAAATAGAACAACTAACTACCAATGCTGGAGAAAACGGAGCTTTCTTTCGCCGATGGACTTAAAACGGTAGTGTTTCAGGTTTTATAAACACTATCGCAGTTTTATAGCCAGTTGAAGTGAAAACTAAAAAAGTATGCAAATACAGTATCTCTCAAGTATCAGCGGCTGTTTTGTTCTCGTCTACCAACTTGAGCCATCTTGCTATGGCTGCGAAATTGTCTACTGGGACGGTTACTGGCTTAAGCTTACGGAATATAACTCTGCCGAACAAGCTCTGGAAGCTGGCGTTAGTCAGGTAAAAAAAGTAATCGGCTACTGACACGGCTATAGGCGATCGCCAAGGTCTAAGATTTGCTCTCGTTTGCCTTGCCATGGTTGCGCGATCCCAAGAGTTAGTGGTATTTTTGTACCTAACAACTGAAGCGATAGGGTTTGGGGGAGAGCCGAGATATGCCCGAAATAGTGCAAGATAGCTGTTTAAGCTATATGCAGCAATGGTTTCGTCAATTAGGAGTTTTTTTGATTTTAGCGATCGCCAATAACGAGATAATGGGCTTTTCAGGCTTCAATATTGGCAAAAAATAATTTGTTAGATTTATCTATTTCAAAAAACATTGCCGAAAATGAACGTTGAGTAAGTTTATTCCTTAAAGCTAAAACCATATTGTTCAAATTCGACCAATTTAGTACATAATCTATGTTGATATTGAATGTATAAAAACAAGTAACCAAGCTATATTATATAGATTGATTTTCATAGCTTTATCTATCTGAAATAGCTAAGATTTTTAGCGAAGTTGAATAGATTGAAAAGATTTAAATAAAAGTCAAATCTATTTCGTTTGAGTCAACTCCCTCAACTATACCTATGAGGTCGAGTGTACCTTCATCAGAGTAATAGATATTTGTTCCTTGAACAGCACTAGTAGGAGAGTTTCCTAAAATATAATCATTAGGAGTGCCATGCAAAACAATATTATCAATTCCTGGCTGATAGTCTTCAATTAGGGCAAAATCTTCTGTGCCGTAAGCTGAAGAAGAAGATGATGATCTTCGGTAGAAAACTTTGCCAACACTACCTAAAATAAACCTATCCGCTCCTGGATCGGTGAATGAGTTATCGCCCGTCAAAAAATCTATTTCGTTAGTGCCTGGATTGGGACTCTCATCGTTAACTCCCGTTAAAACATCATTGCCTCTATCACCGACTAAAGTATCGTTTCCACTACCACCATTTAGTACGTCATTGCCAGTATCTCCACTTATCAAATCGTCTCCAGCTTCACCTTCAATTCTGTCATGACCACTATATCCAAGAGCAAAGTCATCTCCTGAACCCAATAAAACAATGTCATTACCTCCCAGAGCAAACACAGTATCATTGCCACCAAAAGTATTGATTTGGTCGTGACCTTCAGTACCAAGAACACCTTCGTCAGGACCAATTGTTCCCTCAATTTCTTCTCCTAGTCCTTCATTAAAACCCCCTTCGTCGCCGCCTCCTGTTCCTACACCAAGCTGGAAGTCATTAGCAGGTTCTATGAATGGTTGGCGAAATGGTTGACGTTTAAGTTCTCTGTCGAGGTCAAGGTCAAGGTCAAAACGTAGTTTATTGTTACGAAGTTCCATAGCAGTAAATGTATTATTTTAGGTTTCTTATTGCTCTTTATGTGCAGGGAAATAAATATATGCAGCAAAATTAACCGTGTAAAATAGTACACAATATAGCGATTGTAACACAAGAGAAGCACAGCGACCAAGCTCCCAAGAGGGGCGGGGGGGGAAAGCAATAGAACCGCGAAGCGACAACCAGTATTCAAGCGATCGCTATCTCAACAGAAAACTCAATCGACCAATATCTTGTCATTGCGCGATCCCAGAAGTTAGTGGTATTTTTGTACCCAACAGCCGGTTTATTTTTAACTTTATTATGACTGCTATTTACCCTACCAAGGTAGACGAAGTATTCAGTCTATCTAAAACCCTTAAACATTATCCAATTCCTCTTTACAGCAGCGCGATCGCAGCGGGTTTTCCTTCTCCTGCCGATGAATTTTTAGAAGGCAAACTAGATCTTAATCAGCACTTAATTAGTAATCCTCTCGCTACTTACTTTGTCAGAGTATCAGGAGACTCGATGCTCGGTGCTGGTATTCACCCAGGAGATTTGCTAATTGTCGATCGCTCCCTCGAAGCCCGTGATGGCAAAATTATCATTGCTGTGGTTAATGGCGAACTGCTAGTCAAACGGCTCAAGCTTGAAGGAATGCAACCATATTTGGTGGCGGAAAATCCCGACTATCCCCAACTTAAAATAACCGAAGCGATGGAGTTTCAAATCTGGGGTGTGGTAACTAGTGTTATTCATCCTGTCTAGATGAAAGGGATATTAAAACCCAGCAGCAAGACAATCGCTTTAATTGATTGCAACAATTTCTATGTCTCATGTGAAAGAGTCTTTAATCCTGCTTTAGTTGGTAAACCAGTCATTGTCCTAAGTAACAATGATGGCTGTGCGGTGGCACGATCACAAGAAGCGAAAGACTTAGGTATAGCGATGGGCGTACCGCTATTTAAAATAAAGCCTAAGGTTGAGAAGCATCAGATAGAAGTCTATTCGAGTAACTACTGTCTTTATGGCGATATGTCGGCAAGAGTCATGGCTATTCTGTCTAACTTTAGTCCAGAGGTAGAGATTTATAGCATCGATGAGGCTTTCATCGACTTGTCCTGGCTTTCAGGCATCGAATTACTAACCTATGTCAAACAGATAAGGGCGATCGTCATGCAGTGGACGGGCATTCCCATCTCCATTGGTGTTGCCCCGACTAAAACTTTAGCTAAGATAGCTAATCGTATAGCCAAGAAGGATGCCAAGTATCGAGGCATATTTATCTATCCCGATTGGTCGCACGAACAGGATGAGGTGTTAAGAGCGATCGCCGTTGAAGATATCTGGGGCATTGGCAGACAATACAGTATTTGGCTAAGAGCAAATCTGATTAATAATGCCTGGGAGCTAAAAAAAGCTCCAGAACATTTAATCCAGTCAAAAATGGGGATAGTGGGAGTACGATTACATCGAGAGCTAAATAGTATATCTTGTTTAAATTTGGAACTACAGCCGAAACCAAAGAAAGCTACCTGTGTATCGAGGTCTTTTGCCCAGTCGGTAACTACCTTGAAGGGGATGAAAGAAGCGATCGCTACTCACACCACGTCAGCAGCAGCAAAACTAAGGAAACAGCAGCAAAACACTACGGCAATTACAGTTTTCATCCTGACCAGCAGATTCAAAGACAAAGGGCTTGCCCGCATGTATTATTATTCCAATTCCATTACTCTACCCTTACCAGTTGCCTCGAATAGAACGCCAGAATTAATTAATGCTGCTCTGCGAGGGCTAGAACTAATCTTCCGCGACGGTTACGAGTACAAAAAGGCTGGCGTAATCATGCAGGGTCGCGGACGCTTTGCGTCCCAGTCGTCTATCGACGATCTGCACATACGTGCTGCGCCAGAGAATATCCAGCAGGGTAATGTGTTTTTACAAGGCTATAACTTTGATAGGCAGCAAAAGCTAATGCAGACTATTGATCGCCTCAACTCGAAGCTGGGCAGAAATACTGTGTTCTGGTCTGCCAGCGGTATTAATAATTCCTGGGCTACTAAACGAGATAACGTCAGTCCTAGATATACGACTTCATGGAAAGAGTTACCCATAGTCAAAGCCTCTTTCTAGCACCTTTTGAGTAAATACGGAGTCTTGAAATATCTTGCTTAATAACAAAGATATCTGAGTATAACTCTGAATTAAATAAACTAATTCAACCCAATAGGTAGGGTTGTCATGGATGGAAA
>JBCCNG010000293.1:0-5911 GCA_039025955.1 Cyanobacteria bacterium P01_C01_bin.72
TCAGATGCTTGCTAGTGCTTCCCACGATTTAAACGCCAAAATTTGGGATACTGCTACAGGAAAATGTTTACATACTCTCTCAGGACATCAAAATTGGTTATGGTCTATCGCTTGGAGTAAGTGCGATCGCACTCTGGTGACGGGAAGCCAAGGGCAAATGGTCAAATTTTGGGATGTTAGCACTGGACGCTGTTTACAAACCCTTCAAGGTTATGTTGGCTCAATTTGGTCTTTGGTGTGGAGTAAAGACGGAAAAACCCTCTACAGTGGAAGTGGCGATCATAGCTTGAGACAATGGCAAGTAGCTACGGGTGAATGCCTGAGTAATATTCGAGGGAGTCGAGAGAGTGTTTGGGCAATTGCTCCTAGTCCAGATGGTGAAACTTTTGCTAGTGGCGGAGTTAGTAAAACAGTCTGGATTTGGGATATGTCAACAGGACAACCTTGTCACACTCTATCAGGTCATCAAGGTTCAATTTGGCGTACTTATTGGAGTCCCGACGGTCAAACTTTAGCTAGTGTCAGTAATGACAGTACTATTCGCTTGTGGTCTACTACTACTGGTCAATGTCTCAAGATTATTCAAGAAAGCGATCGCTGGATAACATCATTGACTTGGTGTGGTGATGGTCAACGCCTTGCCAGCAGTTCCCTGAACCGCACAATCAAAATTTGGCATACTCAAACAGGAGAATGCTTAAAAACTTTGGTGGGACATCAAGATGCAGCTTTTGGGCTTGCTTGGAGTCCCAACGAAAAAATGTTAGCCAGTGCTTCTTTTGATCGCACTGTTAAGATTTGGCATCCCGAAACAGGAGAATGTCTGAAAACTTTTGTTGGTAATAACAACGTTTTTTACTGTGTTGCTTGGAGTCCCAATGGAAAAATGTTAGCTAGTGGAGGAAGCGATAAAGCTGTAAGAATTTGGGATATTGAAACAGGTAATTGTCTCCAAACACTTTTAGGTCATACTAACTGGGTTTATTCCTTGGCGTGGAGTCCTGACGGGAATCTTGTGGCTAGTGGAAGTGGCGATCGCACTATCAGATTATGGAATATCAAAACTAATGAGTGTTTTAATGTCTTGATTCCCGAGCGACCCTATGAAGGAACTAATATTAATGGAGTTAAAGGTTTAACCTTAGCTCAAGCTTCTGCTCTAAAAGTATTAGGAGCTTATAAAACTTAAGTTTTTATGATTTTAGTGGTCGGGTAAGGTTCGAGAGTCACCTCTCTCCCCTCCCCTAAGAACGGAGCGTGACGCTCTCACATCACTCCGCTCAAGCCATACTTCAAGCCTTAAACTTGGATACGTGAGTGTACCTGCTTATGACACGTTCTGTGTAAGTGGATTAAATTCTCAGTGTCGTCTGAGCCACCATGTTTCACAGGTACTATGTGATGGGTCTCGATATTTTCTCCATTGAGTAGGAATTGCCTACAGATAGGGCATTTCCAGTTTTGATTGATGGCTATTTGTTCGTATTTAGAACCTTTAGCCCAGATAGTTCTACCCTGTTTTATTCTGCGTTTTTCCCAATAATAAGATAATTCAGCATCAAAAGGACTAGCTGTTCCTCTCACTTTTATGTGACGCACAATCGGTGTTGATGCGATGTTGTAAAGACGGAGAAGTTGTTTATTTCCTCTACGGTCTTTAATTTCACAACAAAAAGTCCATCTTACTCCTTTAACTTGCCGAAAATATTTCTGGGCAACCCATTTTCGTCCTTTTTTTCGATGTCTACGCTGACACCAGTTCCAAAGATAGTTCCATACACGAAAATTGATGTAAGAAAAGATTCCTTTACTCACTACTCCTTGGTAATAGTTAGCAAAACCTCGAAGAAGTGAATTAAGGTTTCTGATTAAAACTTCCTGTTTGATATCAGACAACCTTTTAGTCATTTGTCCCACTTTTTGACAGAAAGCTAATACTTTCTCCTTCTGTGGTTTGATTAAGAGCTTGCCGTGATATTGTCTCAAATTGAAACCGAGGAAGTTGAAACCCTCTTCTATATGAACTACTTTGGTTTTCTCTGCGTTTAGTAGCAGACCGCGTTCGGACAACCATTGCTGGATTTTAGGAATTATTTCCTCAAGTTCTTCTCGACTTTTAGCAGTCACTATAAAGTCGTCGGCATAACGAACACAACCCATTTTAGAATTATGAGATTTGACCATTGTTTCTAACCCATGCAATCCAATATTAGAAAGTAATGGGCTACAAACGCTGCCTTGAGGAGTTCCTGATTCTGTCGGGTATTTTTTACCTTCAAAAACGTATCCAGCCTTCATCCATTCTCTAATCAAACCAACTCCTGGAGTCGTCTTAATTTTGTTGAGGATAAATTGTTGTTTTAAGTTATCGAAGCAGCCCTTGATATCCGCATCTAGAACCCAAGTGTCTCTTCCTTTTTGTCCCATTAATCTCAGGAAAGCTTGTGAAATAGCATCATGACAGCTTCTTCCAGGTCTGAATCCAAACGAATTTGGTTCAAAGATAGCTTCCCATTCTGGTTCTAGATAATTTTTGATTATATTTTGTGCGACTCTATCTCTCACGGTAGGGATTCCGAGAGGACGTTTCTTGCCGTTAGATTTAGGAATGTAGACCCTACGTGTAGGGTTAGCTTTTGGCATTTCCCAAGTATTGACAAGTTTTACTCGCTCATCTGGAGTGTTAATCACCTCCTCATCTACTCCAGCAGTCAACTTTCCCGTGTTTACTTGAGTAATTTGTCTCACCGAAATTAATAAGTTAGCGTAGCTTCTATTCATCAATTTCTGCAATCTACGAAGTTGCTTCCATTGACCAAGTTTTCTGGCACGAAATATCCGACGTTGAAGATTTCTAATCAGTTTGTAGACTTCGACCCAGTTGATCTGACTCCAATCTACTAGCTGTTCCGCCTGTCCATTTACTCGATAGAGTATCAAACTTTTCATTTGGTTTGATTTCTTTAACCGTTTTCAATTTCGTATATGACCTAAAGGAAGTTGGCTGTTACTTTCGTTCAAGGACAAATCTTGAATCCTTATCTTGAGCATTACCTCAAGCTTTCGCTTTTTCCTACATGCGGACAAGTCCTTTGTTCCTTTACCCTCCAAGGAATTCCGTCTTTGTTGCCTTAGACCTACTAATGATTCGACTGTCATTAGACCTTGTAGGGCTTACCCTGTTGTATTGCTTGAAGTTCCGTTATCATCTAGGACGAATATCTCTTCCACGGCAGATTTCTGTTCTCACGACTAAATGATATCGGAGCATTTAGTCCTATCCTGCTTACCTTTTTGGTGACAGCCTCTCAGGAATAATTTGGCTGTTTACGGAATAACGCGGTTTTAACGATATTTTCGCTTTCGCTCGTCCTTGATGATAGTTCCCTTTAGCTCCTTACCAACTAATTCCTGTCAGCTACGGCTACATTTGGGATCTGCATTCCACCAATTTCATTACTTACTCTTGGCGTGACCAAACTCTATGTCAATAGAGTTCTTTTCCATAAGGGCAAGGGGTGAGAAACCCTTGGGGACTAGGTGTCCCGTTTCAAACAACCAGTTCAGGTCGCACCCGATAATTCCGTTTCTCGAAACAAGAAAGCGATCGCATTTATGCAAGCCTTGATTCTCGAAAATAACCTAGAAACTAAAAACTAAGAACTAAAAACTAGTTGACCTAAATCTCAGCCCAGACTAATTACTCTGACATCATAGAGAGTTTCGATCCACACCCTCGCACCACACAGAGGATTATCAGGACGATACACTACACGGCAACCTCCAGGGATTTCTACTTCGTGTCCATATTGATTAATCCCGCCTTTCTTGACTGTGATAACTGGTTGATTTAAAGATTCTTTCTGATTCTGCTTTATTTTATGGCTGTTAATGTGGAGTCTAATTTTGGCAGGAATTCTGGGGTTACGCCAGGAAGGAGCTGGACCTCTTGTTCCCTTTTTGATAATAGGTTTGCCATCGACTAAAGGAATTAACCACATTCTGCCCGATTTATATGCTCCCTGTACTCTACCCTCAAGGAGAAGTATTCTTAGCCTGCCTGTGGAGATGTTGAGGATCTTTGCTGTTTCTGTAGTGCCTACTATCATTGAACTCTAACTTTATCGTTATAGTTTATCGATGCAATAATATTCTGCTGCCAAAAGTTATTTCTGGGAGTAATTTTAATTAATCTAAATATTTAAAATATGGTTGGTAGATTTTAGCTCCGAGAATTTGATATTTTGATATAGCTTGTCCAGCTAGACAAGTTTGTTAATGTAGCGAGTGACGGGATCATGTCTGATTTAGCTGATGGTAATAATTTTGAATGGCTACATCGGGGGACTAGCGAGATTTTCCCCGATCGCCCAGATTCAGAGGAGCAGGCAGAGAACTTACGCCAGTGTCTGGCTCAAAGCGATCGCCCTTTGAGAGTTAAACTGGGTATTGATCCCACAGGTACAGATATTCACCTGGGTCACAGTATTCCTTTCCGCAAGTTAAGAGCCTTTCAAGATGCAGGACATACTGCTGTGGTGATTATCGGTGACTTTACTGCCCAAATTGGTGATCCGACAGGGAAGTCTGATGTCCGTCGTCAGTTGAGCTCGGAAGAGGTTAAAGCCAATGCTCAAAGCTACTTAGATCAGCTTAAGCCGATCCTCGATTTTACGACCCCTGGACGTTTAGAAATTCGCTATAACTCAGAATGGTTGAGTAAATTAGACCTGGCTCAGATCCAGCAGCTACTAGCCACCATGACAGTAGGGCAAATGTTAGCCAAAGAAGGATTTGCCGAACGTTATCAACAAGAAAAGCCTATCTTTCTGCATGAGTTTTTATATCCCTTGATGCAAGGCTATGACTCGGTAGCGGTCGAGGCGGATGTCGAGTTAGGCGGCACCGATCAAAAGTTTAATATTGCCGTCGGCAGAGATTTACAGCGGCACTTCCAGAAGTCAACTCAGTTTGGTTTACTGTTGCCGATCCTGATAGGTACAGATGGCGTACAAAAAATGTCCAAGTCTCTCAACAACTACGTGGGCTTACAAGAAGATGCTCTCTCAATGTATTCCAAGCTAGAAAAAACTCCTGATGCTCTATTGCCAGACTACTTTGAACTGTTAACCCAACTTGATCTCCAAGAGATCCCCGAAAACCCACGAGAGGCACAAAAACTATTAGCCATTGAGGTGGCAGCTCAGTTTCACGGTCGTGATGCGGCGCTCCAGGCACAGCAAACCGCCCAACAGATTGTGCTTCAGGGCAATACTGGGGGGGAAGATATTGCTGAATATTCCCTGTCTGAGGTCGAGTTTCCTGCCAAGCTATTTTATATTTTGGGCGCAAGTGGCTTGTGTAAAAGCAGCGGTGAAGGACGCAGGTTAATTAAGGATGGGGGAGTTCGTTTAGAAGGCGATCGCCAAACTGATGTTAATCTTACCTTTGATTCTGCCGACGTTCTGGCAGGAAAAGTGCTACAAGTAGGCAAGAAAAAGTTTGTGCGCTTAGTTTCCTGAGTGTCTGTTGTCGTGAAGATTAATTTTATTTCCTGGCGGATGCCCCTCTTAGTTTTTGTCGCTCTATCAGGCTGGCTTGGGGCAGTTGCTCGCCTTAAGGCAATGCCGCTTTTAATTAGTGACCAATCTGAGAGCAATACAGCAACAAACGCAGAAAGCTGTCCCCAGGATATTCAAACATTAACCGCGTCTCTCCTTGAGGACTTACCAAGCTATAGTAATCGAGTCATTCAACGAACCCAAGATCTCAATCAAGCAGCAGGAATAGAAAATTATAGTCTCACTGCCAGCCAAGCAGAATTTGAACCTCTAGGTTTACCGCGTCTACAGTATGGTCAGATTGCCGAGCAAGACCCCGAACAGATCTTTTTTACCGTATTGGAAAGACA
>JBCCNG010000294.1:0-5908 GCA_039025955.1 Cyanobacteria bacterium P01_C01_bin.72
AATTTGACAAGCAAGACTTACTAGATTTACTTGAAGGTTTTAGGCTTGAAGTTTCCAAGGTCGATGAGACAGTTAAGTCTTGGGTTAAAGATGCTGGTTAAGTTTTTTAATCGAGGGGAAGGCAGTGGCAGTGGAGCCGTAGATTATCTGACCAGATTGACTGACCCGAAAACTAAACAGCTTCGAGATCCTGCTCCTCAAGTTTTACGTGGTGGCATTCCTAGTAATACCGCCAGTATTACCGATAGGCTGAAATTTAAGTATAAGTACAATAGTGGCGTTTTATCTTTTGCGACTGAAGATGCCCCAACCGAGGAAGAACAACAGGAATTGATTGAGGACTTTGAGGCGATAGCTTTCCCTGGTATTAAAGAGGAGAATCGTAATATTCTCTGGGTGAGGCATGAACACACTGGTAATAATAGGGTAGAGCTTCACTTTCTTACTCCGAAGGTGGAATTATCTACAGCGAAATCCCTCAATATTGCCCCTCCAGGTTGGCATGGTTATTTCAAACCCTGGCAGACTTTCTGGAATCTCAAGAAAGGGTGGGCTAGACCCGATGACCCAGCCAGAGCAAGAACTTCTTCCCCTGGACATACGGAATTTAAGGCCAAAAGGAAAGCTGCTAGGGGAGAAAAAATGCCCCAAGATACTAGAGCAAGAGCTACCGCAGTAGTGGAGAAAGCGATCTCTTTAGGTAAGGTTAAGGATAGGACAGGAGTTCTAAAAGCTTTAAAGGATAATGGTTTGGAAATTTTGAGGGCAACTAATAAATCAGTCACTATCAAAAACCAAGAGTGGGATGGTAATCCCCAAGCTAGTCAAGCCAGGGTGAGGTTAAAAAGCCAAACTTTTTACGCTGACTGGACTTTAGAAAATCAGCTTAATCCTCCAGCAATTGACTCAAAGGCGCTAGAAATTGCTAGCCTGAAGGACAAAATTAGACGACAAGCAGAAGCTAGAAGGAAGCTTAATCAAGAATTATTCCCCTCGAACGCCATCCCAGAAAAGGAACTTAGCCCTCGAAATTTTACCAGCTTTGCGGAAATGCTTGTTGATGATTTGGGAGCTAGGGCAAGTGTTTCTCCTCAAACTATTGATAGAGCCAAAAAACAACGTGACGAACTTCAAGATTTCAAAGTCAAGATTAACTTGGTAGGGCTGGCGATCTCCGAAGGATTCGCCAAAATTGACCAGGAATCTAGCCCCAGTAGTATCAAACTGAAGCATTCTAATGGCAGTGTAATAGTAGTCAAACCAGGAGATAATGACGTATATTTCTCTCCTAATGGTTCGCTCGCAAGCGGTACAGTAATTGATTTTGTGCAGCAGCATCACCAAGTCAATCTAGGGCAAGCGAGGAAAATCCTACGGGAGTATCTGGGGCGGGAGAAAAAACAGCAAGCATTAAGGAAGAGGAAACAGAACAATCGCCAAGTTGCAAAGCGGATTCTTGGTGAAGGATTGGCAAGGCTACAGTCCCAAGCACGGCAGAAGCAGAAACAGGAAAAGAAAGTGGTCGCGGAAACGTTTCGAGTCGAGAATTATCAGAATCTCAAGCGCCATAAATATCTTGAGCTTCAGCGTCAAATCTCACACCGCACTTTCGGGGACGATCGCTTTACTGGACAAGTGCTAGTTGATGAACTCTATAATGCTGTATTTCCTTACAGAGATGCGGAGAGAATCACAGGTTACGAATTTCGTAATGCTGATTTCAAAGGGTTCGGCAAGGGTGGCAAAAAATCACTTTGGCAATCTAACCAGAAGCCCAACGATGATAAGTTAGTAATTGTAGAATCCCCGATTGATGCTCTTTCGTATCACCAGCTAAATCCAAATCGCCAGGCTCGCTATATTGCCACTGGCGGCACGATGTCAGCCCAGCAAAAGCAGCTTCTTAGGGAGCAAATCAGAAAGCTTACTGACCAAAGAAAAACTATTATTATTGCTACAGATAATGATAGTGGTGGCGATAAATTAGCCTCGGAAATTATAAATTTACTTCCCTCTAAAACCTATCTATTTCAGAAACGAGAAAAGGCAAAGCTGAAAGATTGGAATGCTGATTTGATTGCTAAGTATTTCTTGTCTGAGCAAAGAGATATTCAGCAAAGAAAGAGAAATAAGCCTAAAGATATTCAGCTATAGCTATGTATATATGCGTTAAAAGTTTGGGTTTGGAACATAGACATGGGTGAGAAGGCGATCTCCAAACTAAAGGATTTTCACGAGCAGTCTAAGGAAATTAGGATTGTTACGACTCGCTGGCGACCTTAAGAAATCGAAGAATTCGTTCGGCTGCATCAGTTACCAATAGTAAGAATTCACTGTACTGAGGGAGAACTGAAGGCAGAAACCCTAAAACAGCTTGGCTCAGAACTACATTTTGATGATAATGAGGCGATCGCTAATTTCCAACGCTGATAAAAATCTGGCTGTGTGCCATTTTACTAATTTCAGGCAGCAGGTCTAATCGTATTTAGAGAAACCATTCGCGAACAATCCCACAGCCGTAAGTTTTAATTTGACCAGAAAACCAGAAAGCAGGTTATCTTGTTAGCTGGTTTTCTGTAAAGCATGAAAGCATGAAATTAATTACTGTTACTGGCTACAAAGGAGGCTGCGGTAAGTCAACCACAGCAATACATCTAGCAACTTACTTTAGCGATCACGGTAAGACATTGCTAATCGACTCAGATCCCAATCGAACATCAATTGAATGGTCTAGGAGGGGTAGTTTGCCCTTTACTGTAGAAGATGAGCGAAAAGCTATCAAGTTAATTCCTGGTAGCGATTACGTAATTGTAGACACGCCAGCCAGACCCAAGAGTGATGACTTACAGGAATTAGCCGACGGCTGCGACCTGTTGATTCTGCCGACTATTCCTGATGTAGTGAGCTTACAGCCAATGTTAGCCACCGCTCAAGATTTGCCTAGTAGTTCTAATTATCGAGTACTAATATGCATTGTTCCTTCCTACCCAAGCAAGGAAGGGGAACAGATGAAAGCAGATTTGATTGAAGGAGGTGTCCCAGTTTTTAATAGCACGATTAGACGGACATCGGGATTTGGTAAGGCTGCGATTGCTGGCATACCTATCAAAGATATAAAGGACAAAACCAAAATAGCCTGGTCAGACTACAAAGCATTAGGTAAAGAAGTAGAGGCAATTATCAATGGGTAAGTATAGCGGTATCGTAAATAGTAAAAAGAGGAGCGATCCTGCGGATTCTCAATCCGCCAAGGAACGCGCTCCGATTGAATCTGGCTTGCCCTCGGATGGAGGTAAACCAGAAAACCAGAAAACTGTAAAGGTAGAGAACAATAAAGCTGGTAATCAACAAAGCATTAAAACCAGAGAACCAGAAAACCAGAAAGTTATCCAGGAAGACATGGTTAATCTGAGTATTAAAGTACCTAGAAGACTCAGGCAGAAGTGGGTAGCAGAATCTAGATTGAGAGGAAGTACTTTGACAGCTATCATCTCGGACTATCTAAAAGCCGAGCTTGGGGAATAAAATGAGAACATCCCCACCGACTACCAATCAAGAGGGGATGCTCAAACAAAATTAAATCTAGCAATAGTATACCAATGACACAGAGTAACGGAAACAATGGCGATCGCCTAGATAGAATCGAAAGACTTTTAGAATCAGTCACACAGAAAACAGATTCCAACGCCCGCACCATTCAGGGGATACTAGATTCTAGAGCTACTGAGAGGCTAAAACGAGAAGAGGAAAAAGCAGAGCATCAGGAACAGATGGCAGTTATGAGAAATGCCATACAGCAGCTTGTCAGAGTAGAACAAGGCTTGGCTAACATGGTTGCTAATGTGGACGAGAACCAGCCCACTATTTTGAGAAAGCTAACGGTAATTGAAAATAAAGTTGATAGTTTGATCGAACGTGATCGCTAATTATTAATGAGGCAGGTAAAAAAATTCATGAGTCTATCCTAATCAGCTTTAATTTCGTGAATACTTCTTGTCTTCAGCAGTCAGACGATTCAGCAATTCACGAATATTCCTTAAAAGGTAGCATTTTCGACCGAATAGGAGATAGGTTGAAGGTAAAAGACATTCGCATCTACTATGAATGCTGCTATTGAATCCAAGAAAGCAAAACCAGAAAGACTCTACCAAGGCGTTGGCGTTATCTGCGGTCGCGTAACAGTAGATGCGTCTGGAGACTATACAATCGACATCCAAGGAGAAACGTTTCGGTTTCAAGCAACCAGATTAGTCAGAGAT
Source organism: Cyanobacteria bacterium P01_C01_bin.72 (assembly GCA_039025955.1). Classification (GTDB taxonomy): domain Bacteria; phylum Cyanobacteriota; class Cyanobacteriia; order Cyanobacteriales; family Xenococcaceae; genus Waterburya. The sequence continues at coordinate 4,260 of JBCCNG010000294.1, forward strand.
AAACTAACCAATCACCTAGAACAAAGTCCCGATACCGAGGTTTATTTACGGGTCTATCCTGTCTACAGTCAAAAGCTGTGTCAGCTTAGGTTTACTGCCATCAAGTTTTACACTCATCAATCAGAATCAACTCAAACCAATCAATTTCTTCTAGCAGGAATTTGGCAATATGTCCCCCAATTTGCCGACCAGCCCGTAATGTCTATTTACCGCAATACCCTAAGAAGGGGAGAGAAGGCCGAATATGTCAAAACCAATCATCTGCCCGTGCGAGGTTTTGCCGAATCAGCCTATCGTTATCAGCAAAATAATTCAGTAGAAAATTCACCAAAGCGAAAATATTACCGATTGCTGGTTCGTTTGAATCCCCAGCAACAAATATTTGAGTATGTGTCACTTCTAGAGAGTAGCGAAGACATTCCAAATTACGTCAAGAAGAAACACCGAAAAAGAAAGCCAGTAAACCTAGCACTCTAGGTAGAAAATTAACTTGTTTCATTCCCTCCTTCATTATCCGATTTATTACATCAAGTCCCAGGTCAATCTTCTCCTCTATTAGCTGGTAGTAGCCCGCAAAGACTTCCCAGGTCTCTAATGGCGGAATAGAGTCGTTTGAGCCTTTATTTTCACTGGTATCCACCCCTCCCTCTTTTGTATAAGAATCATCATTATGGACGGGGGTAGATACGGAAGTGATTGTAGGCTCAATCCCATACTGTCTCTGGATTGCTGCTTGATACCGAAGATTATCCTCTTGTAATTGACGTTGACGTTCGGCTTTTTGCTCTCGCAAACGCTCTCGATAGGTCAACACCTCAAGGGCAAACTCAAAAGTTTCAGGACAAAGACGGCGATAGGTAACTTGCTGTCCCCTACTTCCTTCTTTGTTAGAGATAGTCTTCAAGCCCAAACGGTCTAAAATCACCCCCATCAACCACAACGGCTTACAGTCAGAGGGGACAGTTAGATTGAGTAAGGTTTTAATCTGGCAGCGAGAAGAAATAGCCATTTCAGTCATTCGCACTAAATCGGGGTCAGTGGCACAGATTTTCTCCGAACCAAAGAGTCGCGATAGTAGCTTGGGTACTCCCAGGATATGCAGGGCTAACCATTGACTAGAGTAATTATGCCAGTCCATACAGTAGGCAAAGTGTTCTCGCTCATTAAGGTCTCTTTGAGCGACGATTAAAGGTGATGCCTGATATTTTCTTCCTGTGTCGGGGTCAACTATTGTCCCAGTTGAATCAGCACAGATAGATTCCAACTGGAGCAAGCGACTGTAGAGCCTACCCCCATTATCTCGTTCCACTAGATCTTCGGTAACTGCTTTGCCGTAGAAGGTTTTAATGCGATGTTTTTCACATTCCACCATTTCATCAGGAGAAAGGAAATCCTTGGTTTGGCGGGACTGGTACTCTTGCTCGCTAATATCTGGGGCGTTGACGATCGCCAGTCGGCGAACGAGGGTCAACCTAGAAGCAGCTTCTTTAAATAGCTCTTTCGCGCTCTTAGCAGTTTCAGAACTTACCACTGAGAGGTTATAGCCCATCTCAGTTAGAAGATCCTGTAAATCCTCCCGAAGATTGTTAATCGAACGGTTGCGGTTAGCTTCAATCTGACAGTAGGCATCTAATGCCCAATCCTTCTCA
>JBCCNG010000295.1:0-5894 GCA_039025955.1 Cyanobacteria bacterium P01_C01_bin.72
AATGGGAGTATCTTTTGTCTTTACTAGCTCATCTTACTGCTCGACTTGCCCTGATTCAATATTGACCCGATGAGTGATCATCGTAATTCCATCCCCTCGAACCAAAATAGCTGATAGCCAGTTGCTTTCGGGAATAGCAGGGGCAGTCGCTACTTTATAAATTCCTCCTGCTGGCAATGGTTCTAATTCTAATGAGGTGGAGTTAAGATACAGATTAGCTGCGGTTTTCTCTGACTGAACCGCTCCCAATAACACCTGATCTCCCAAGGGTTGATCGACAATTAGGTCAAAATTATATTTTGTCCCGACTGTAACAGTATCTGGTGCTACAACTTCAACTTTAGGCGGATTCTCTCCCGAAGTTAAGCGAGACTGTTCGCTCAATATCTCTTGACGAACTAGCTTCTGCGACTGGAAATACTGGCGAGATCTGATCGTCGATTTTAATCTTGCTTGTCTGCCTGCGGTATTCCTAATTCCTCTAATCGTAGAAACTGTTTCTGCTACTAGCTCATCCCCTGATCTTGTCCAAGACTGAATCTCTGTAGTGTACTTCAGCCGTGGATATTCTTGCCACATCTGGGTTAAAGCCTGGGATAAGGTTTCTGTCGTCAACCCGTCTGAGTTCCCAAACTCTTCACTATAGTACTCCAGTACAGCATCAACATCTTGATTATTAGCTGCTGCTTCAATTCCAGCGATCGCTTCTTTTAGTTCATTGGGAGCAGTTGCCGCATTTTCTCCCCGCACAGCGCCACTCAAGCAACCCAGAATTCCCATGTTTAGCAGTATGACTGTAGCAAATTTTCTCATTATCTTTGGTGTTGTTGAACTTGATGGTTGATATCTGACTACAAATTTAGGCGTTACTTACTTGGTTGCTTACTTATGTAATGTCGCCACGATAGTTTATTTTTCGTCGCCTTAAGCTTTTATTCAAAATTATTATCACTTTGCTGATAGCTGAAATCCAGATTTGGCATACTTTCTCTTTGTACTCAATCAATCTTTACATGAACTTTCGTCTAACTAGAAGAAAAAGGTTCACAATAGAGAAGTACAAAAGGTAAAAAACTCGGTAAGGTTGCCGTTACTAACGTGCTTGATAGCAACTACAAAAACTGTATTTTAGTTTTGTTGCCATCCCTGGGACGAGCAACTGTCTGAGCAACTGTTTTCTCGGTCTCCTCCTACTCTTCTATATATGAATGAAAGCCATTGTAGCAAACGTCCTCTTTGGTGGCATTTTAGGCTGTCTAAGTTGTACTAATGTCACTCAGGCAAATCCGATTGCCGAACAACCAGCTTCCAACCAGCAGATTTTGTCTACTAGACGATTACCTCAATCAAGCGTATCTGTTATTCCACCCACTTTGGGATTGATAAATCAAGTTTTAACAACCAGTGAGCTACATAGCTTCAATACTCCGTTAAGTATTGGCTATCATCAATGGTTGAAGCAGAATGCTGCTGCGAATTTACTCACTATTTCCCAGGCAAATTACCCTTCTCTATTAAGTTCTAGCAACGTTGATTGCACGCCAATTTGCGATCGCCCTGAAGAAAATATCCAACAGCTATTGTCGTCACCACGGCAGCCTTATATCTATCAATCTCAACAGGCAGATTTATTGCTGGGTTTTCAAAGCACTTTTTGGGCAAGCGAAAACAAGAGTAAATATTGGGGTATAACTACCGTTGAACATTGGGGCAACAAGCAGCCAAAAGAACCACATTCAACTCAGCTCGACTATTCGAGCGCCGCCCCTGTTTTACCCTCTGGCAGCTCTAGCCTCACCTTTTCGGGAGGAGGAAAGCGTAATCTGGTCAAACAGGCGCAGGCTACTTTGAGCCAAGATCAAAAGCGTTCTCAAGAATTTGAAGACTTTCGCGGCGGTATTACCTATCATCACGGAATCGAAAAACAGCTAACCATGGGAGTTGGTTTTGTTTATGAAGATACTGAAGATGCTTTTACTGGTTTTACTCAGCTCACCTACAATAGCGATATTCTTCCCCTCAAAACTACTCTTTCCCTTTATGCTAATGAATCGGCGACAGCCTTTCATTCCCATGTCCAGTTCAAACCGGCTGATAATTTTGTGCTGAACTACCATAGCGAGGCTGAAAAGCACAGATTTGATGCCAACTGGGGAATCTATCCAGGTTTGACCCTAATTGCCCAGGGCGATAGTAAAGACTATTCTTACAGTACAGGTATTAAGGTTGGACTCCAAAACAACTATTTTTCACTTCACGCCAGTGCAGCTTTAGATCACCAGCAAAAATTACAGTGGACAATAAATTCTAAATTTGCTGGATTTAAATTCGTTCACAGCAGTAATCAGCGTCACAGTGATTCAGAGTTGAGTCATAAGCTGTTTAATGTCAACAGTTTGGGTTTTGAATGTGCCGCATTTGTTAAGTATAAGACTCGTCAGAAAAAGCAGGGGCAACAGGAATTTTTAGTTTGGGGTGGCAAGCTTCAGTCCAAGACGAAAGTAAGTCAGAAGAATCATCTGTGGCATCTTAATCTAGGCTATGGTACTAGCTCTCATGGTCAAGGTTTGATTATCAAGGGAGGGGTAACTCTACAGCCCGACCTAATTCTGAGACTGAACTACCAAGAAGTATCTGCCGTATCTGACGAGACCAAGATTAAGCTGCAATTAAGTTCAAATTAAGCCGTCAACTGGAGATTTATCGAGGTTGATTGTGCGATCGGATAAATAAGATTACTATTTACTAAGGTTTACAAATAAAAATTTAGAGGAAATAAGATTTATGCCATACACAGAAGAAGAAGGTGGTAGGTTAAATAATTTTGCCAAAGAGCCAGTGATGTATACCGCAGATGAGCCAGATTCGTCCGAAAAGCGAAATTATGCGATTTTTGGCGTGCTAGCGTTTTTGCTGCTCGGTGGCGTTGTCGCGGTTGCAGTGTATGCATCAAGCGTCAGCTAGAATTAAAAGCATTTTAATTAAATTTTGATTAGACACTAATTAAGTGAAGGTTTATGGTGTACCCCATGTTTGAGCAATTACAGCGTGGGGTATTTCTGTTACATGAGACAATAAGAAGTTAGAAACACAAACTTCAAAGAAGTTAATTTATAGAGGTAATTAAACAAAAATGTTTAGGTCGTTCTGCGCTGGATTATTAATCGTTTTAAGTTTAGTAATCACTAGTTGTGCAACAGGTGTAAGTGGATTACAAAGCTACGTTAATACTAGCAAGGGGTATGAGTTTCTCTATCCCAACGGTTGGATTCCAGTCAATCTAGGAACTTCTGCCAGAAGAACTGTGGATGTTGTTTTTCGTGATCTGGTCGAAAGAACTGAAAACTTGAGCGTAATTATTGATGAAGTTCCTGATGGAAAAACTTTAGAAGATTTAGGAAGCCCTTCTGATGTTGGTTATCGTCTCCTCAAGGTGATTAATAGCAATCCCGCTGATGACAGGGAAGCAGAATTTATTCGTGCCGAGGCGAGAGAAAATAAAGACAAGAAGTATTATTTATTAGAGTATGAAGAGGATCTGCCAGAACAGGGTACTAGACATAATATAGCTAGTGTTGCCGTCAGCAGAGGAAAAATCTTTACCTTTAACTTATCTACTCCCCAAAGACGCTGGGATGCAGTTAAGGACAGCTTTGAGGTTGCTGCTAAGTCATTTACTGTACGGTGATAGTAATTGTTCATTGTTAATTATTAATTTGTTCATTGCTAATTAATAATTATTGATTGTTTATTTATGAATGCAAATAATACGTCACTGCGTTTCGTTCTGGCTTCTGCTTCTCCTGCTCGTTTAAAGCTATTGCGCATGGTGGGTATAGATCCAGTTGTCTATAAGAGTGATTTTGACGAAGATACAATTCAGATTGAGGATGCAGAGGAATTAGTTAAAACTTTAGCCAGGTGTAAGGCGGAAACTGTCGCTCCCAGGTTTCCTAGTGCTTTAGTTTTAGGCTGTGATTCTGTTTTGACGGTAAACGATCGCATTTATGGTAAGCCTGAGTCTCCCCAAATTGCGATCGCCCGTTGGCGGGGAATGCGAGGAAAAATGGGTAAAATTTATACAGGTCATACGCTGATTGATCTTGAACAGCAAAGGCAGATCATTCGCTGTGGCATTACCGAGGTTTACTTCGCTAATATTAGCGATCGCATGATTGAAGCTTACGTGGCTACGGGAGAACCCCTCAACTGTGCAGGGAGCTTTGCTTTAGAGGGGAAAGGAGGCATGTTTGTAGATCGGATTGTGGGCTGTCACAGTAACGTTATTGGTTTGAGTCTTCCCCTGCTTTACCAGATGATTGAAGGTTTGGGCTACAACGTCGCAGATTTCTGGAGCTAGGGTCAGATAGTTAGTTTCGAGAAAATATCATAGCGATCGCCATTTAGCAGAGAAAATCGAGCAAAGCAGACTGCTTCAGGTTTGGAGGCTCGTTCAAGCTATGATAAACAAAGTTTATTTTCTCAATATAATTCTCAAGATAATTTATGAATTTACCCGTCGATCTAATTTTGCTCTGTTCTGTAGCTGGAGCAGTAATTTTAACCTATGCGCCCTTTTTGGTTGTGGGTTGGGGACGGCTAAAACTAGGCTATGACCAGTCAGCACCTCGTGCCATGTTCGACAAGCTACCTGATTATGCCAAACGAGCTACTTGGGCGCATCAAAATAGCTTTGAAGCACTGACTATTTATGGTTTAGCGGCGTTGATGGCTTATGCTACGGGAGTAGATTCAGATTGGGCGAGGATTGCCGCGATCGCTTTTCTGATTGCTCGTCTACTCTATTCTGTCTTTTATATTGCCAACGTCCCTTTATTACGCTCAATGATGTTTGCCCTTGGCTCTCTATCTGGCTGGACTTTGTTTGGTTTAAGTATCTTACGAGTGATGAATTGAGAGTACTGTTTATCTTTTACTGCTGTTGCCAGCCTAAATTTGTTAACTAAATCATAGTCCCAAATGCAGTCAGAGTTTCTCTTCGCCAGTGCTTATCGCAATGTTGAGTTATTTGGCAAAACGTAACTTATTGAGATTATTTCTGACAAAAACGCAATCAAATCTTCATCAGATTTCCACTGTCTGGTAGATTCAAACACAGAGTTTATCAGACATTACTGAATCAGCAACGCAAAATTATTTATATTAACCATCTGTCATTAAATTAAGTTGCTCAATATGGCTCAATTTACCCTCAATTTAGTTCAGGGAGCAGTTAGCTTCAGCTTCTCTGAAGATGCTGCCAAGCAATTACAGGCAGAAATATCAATCTTGATGCAAAGCTTAAAAGCGATCGCCACCGCCAAGACAGGTGGGGGAAATCGTCCTGTCAAACAAGAATCTATGGAATACCGTCATACAGGAGATATATTTCTAGAAATTTTTTGTAATCCTAATATTTATCCTAGTCCTTTTGCGGCTAAGATCCTTCTGACTTTGCGGGATGATCGCATTCGTTTGACTTGCGAAGCTGAACTGACCCAGCTAATTGAAGACTTGAATATCTTTTTATCCAGCTAAATTTTTCCGCTACTTCGAGAATGATTTCCATAAATTAGCCAAAATTGCCCTAAGATAAGTGATTATCCTCTGGCGGTAATGATGTCTTTCAATTCTCAGCTAGCTGAAATTTCCATAATTATTCCCTTGTACAACGAGTCGGCAAGTATCCCACAGTTATTTGCCCGACTTACTCCTATTTTGCAGCACCTTGGCACTAGCTATGAAGTCATTTGTATCAATGACGGTAGCCAAGACGATACCAGAGAACAGCTACTGGAATTAAATCGACAAGATCCGAGGAACAAAATAGTCAATCTTTCTCGTAACTTTGGTAAAGAAATCGCTCTAACTGCGGGACTGGATTATGCTAGCGG
>JBCCNG010000296.1:0-5879 GCA_039025955.1 Cyanobacteria bacterium P01_C01_bin.72
ATTAAATCTTCCCCTTCCGTGAGAATTAGAGGGACTAATCTTTCACTCCCTGCGATCGCTTTTAAGACTAATTCCAATCCCTCAGCAGTCTCGATTATCTGAACTGCGGTAACTCGCCCTTCTCTCTGAGCCATATGCGTAGCGGTACCATATGCGAAGCGGTATCCTTTAGGACAAGGGCATAATATATCCTTTAGGATCAGATCAGCCGCAGTACCTCTTTCTGAAAGCAAAATTTCTTTGGTCTCTAACTCTTCAATTCCTGAACTATTCTGCTCTTGCCCCTGAACAGGACAAAGAAAAATCCACCCTGAAACCCCTACAGCGGATAATAAAACTGATAATAATTTCATTTAAGCTCCTCACTGACGGATAACCGCCTTATTTAGAAATATTTTTAATATTTAATTGAGGAGTAGTTTATAAAAGTTGCCTGCTGCCCGTCTACTCAAAATCCGCCAGGTGTTTCTCAAAATCCGCCTTGTGACCCCCTAAACACTGACTCGGCGTAATGCCAAACCTGCGCTTAAACGCTACAGAAAAATGTCCAATATTGCCATAGCCCACTAAAATTGCCACCTCTGCTACAGAATTCTTTCTCTCGCGTAGTAACCTCTCTGCTCGGTCTAGGCGCTGCTGTGCTATGTATCCCACTACTGTTGTTTTAAATAGCCTGGGAAACCCTCTTTGCAGGGTACGCTGACTTACTCCTACCTGCTGGGCTAGTTGAGGCAGGGAGGGGGGCTGCTCAGAATGTTTCGTTAGGATGTTTTTGGCGTAGTGTAGAGCAGTGATTGTCTTCGGCTTGAGTCTAGGAGCAGATTCTGTTGGCTGTGACTCCACCATAATTAAGTCGAGGTACAGCGCTAGCAGTTCAAATACTTTCCCTTGCAGATACATCTTCTTTGCTATGCCATGATAGGGCGCATTCCATAATTGATAAGCCAGAGATCGCATCTGGGAAGTTACTGCGGGGTAAAATGAAATTTTCCAGTCTTCCCCCTTATACATTTGTTTCTCTAAAGCTGAATTAGATAATCTATCCCCAGGAAAATAGGACTTAAGCGCTTCTGGCTCAATCTCCACGTTGACATAAACTAGACGATGCCCAGTCTTATGCTCATCCATAAATGCTGGGGAGACACCACTTCCAGAAAAATAACTGCGGACTTTACTAAAAGTGGGATGAATATCGCTGCAAAAACAACCCGATAAAGGAATCAAAATCTGAATTGGATGTATATGAACAGGAGTTTTCAGTACCAGATCTTGATGATACTCACAATCAAAGAAGTATAGACAAACCCCTGGTGACAACTCTATTTTGCGACCATAACCTCTTCCTATACATCGCGGCACCTGCCGAAGCTGCTCAAAATCATCTAGCGTCGAGTTATTTGCTTGAGGTTGCCCCGCCTGCTGATATATTTCTTCCCAGTCTTCTGGATTGAGAATGAGGCTCATGAAGTCACGATTTTAATGATTATTGAGATTAATTTTCATTAATCTTACCATGACCCTTATAAGGCGCTCTCCGATTTAAGTGAGTCTTACAAAACAATTATGTTTTGGCTGTAATCAGGGAAAAGCTCAAACGTGAGTGAGATTGACAAGTCTGGAAAGTTGATTTGCTAGGTCTGGTCCAGGGTTAAAGAGACCCCTGTTAAGGCGAACAAATACACTATCTCAAATTTATATGGGTTTCAGGATGCGATTGCCAAAATCGGCAAGTTTTCTGGTGTAATGCAGAGTTTTTTGCTTTAGTTCAATTAAGCGCTTATTTAATTGGGGTGCTTATTTACACATTGCACATTGGTTATAGCCTGCAAAATACTCTTGTTTAAGCGAAGTTGAACCAGCAAGGCTATAAACTCTAAGTTTATGTAAAAAGCCTTGTATGCAAGGAAGTTATAGGCATGAGCGAGAAGGGATTTGAACCCCTGACCTTTTGGTTCGTAGCCAAATGCTCTAATCCACTGAGCTACTCGCCCTCACTGAGCTGAGGCGTTTTACTTCCTTCACCCAACAGTGTTCAATAGTAGCAGAACTAGGTGGAGCAATGCAAGAAAAAGAACAATTAAATTCTCTATCTCATCTAAATGAGCGAGGAGAAGCCCAAATGGTAGACGTTTCAGGTAAAAAGGTGACTCGCAGACAGGCGATCGCTACAGGACAAGTTATTATGTCGGCGGCGGCTCTGGCAACGATTGAAGCGGGAAATGCACCCAAGGGAGACGTATTAGGTACAGCGAAAATTGCGGGGATCATGGCGGCAAAACAAACGGCACACTTAATCCCCCTGTGTCATCCCTTGCCAATCCATAAAATAGAGGTGGAGATTACTCCCAATCAAGAGCTACCTGGATATGAGATTCGGGCGACAGTAGCGATCAAAGCAGAGACAGGAGTGGAAATGGAGGCGCTCACTGCGGTATCGGTAGCAGCACTGACTCTTTACGACATGGCAAAAGCACTAGAAAAATCAATGCGCATCTCGTCAATTCAGCTATTGAGCAAGACGGGTGGGAAATCGGGGGATTATTCGGCAACAGAAACAGCAGCTAAACAGATACAATAGGTGTAAGTGAACCACCTAGCTATATTTTTATCGATTAAGTTTTATGCCTCCTCGTTGGCCTCGTGAACCCGATCGCAAAACCGATCCTGAATACCGTCGTTTGGAAGATATAATCAATTTTGCCGTCCACGTCGGCGTTTTCGCAGCAACTAATTCTGGTCTTTGGTTTGTCCACATTCTCAAATCGACCGAGTGGTCATGGTTACTCTGGGTTAACGGTATTTGGTTTGGTATTCTCGTTCTCCATTTTATTTATATTAAAGCGATCGCAGACTACACCACAATTAAAACCTAATGGCTACTACCCCTGAAATTGAAGCCCTGGCTGCTAAAATCGGCGAAAGTATCTACATCGATGTTGCCAAGTGGCATTTATATCTTAGTAATGCCCATCTCCATACCGTTGTGGCAGAAAAAGTTTATCCCCTACTGGAAGATGATTCTCTTAGTGAGGATGCCGTCACCGCTATTTTAGACAGTATTGCAGTTAAGTTGGGGGGCGGCAAAGTTGAACTATCTCTCAGTAAGCTGTTGCCCATGCAGTGCCAAATGACCCTGATCGATTTATTGGAGGAATATCAGCGAGACATGTGAGCCTCGCACATTAAGAAATTAATTAGAACGACTTATTTACTGGTGATCGCTTTTTTCTTCTCTTGCCGACGGCGCGGGATTTCATGAGCATAGAAATCGTAGGCTAATTTAGTTTGCGGGAAAATTGCTCTGGCTTCTTGTTTAAGATCCCGAAGCTGAATCGGGTTGCCAGGAGCATAACGAGGACTAAAATGAGTCATAATCAACTGCTTAACCCCTGCCAATAAAGCTACCTGCGCTGCCATGGTAGAAGTAGAGTGCATCTTTTCGAACGCCATCTCCGCATCCTGATGAGCAAAAGTCGCCTCATGAATCAAAACATCGGCATCCTGCGCCAACTCCACGGCGGCATCACAAAAGACCGTATCAGTACAGTAAACAAACTTACGTCCTACTTCTGGCTCACCACATAAATCCTTGCCGTTGATTTTCCGTCCATCTTTGAGGGTAACAACCTGTCCCTGCTTCAGCTTGCCATATACTGGACCCGGGGGAATCCCTAAAGACTGAGCTTTGGCAGGATTGAACATGCCAGGACGATTTTTTTCCTCCACTCGATAGCCATGGGCTGGAATACGGTGTTTTAGTAGCTGACAGCTAACTTTAAATTCTTTGTCTTCGTAGAGTAAACCAGTCTTAACCGTATGAATTTTTAGGCGATCGCCAAAATGCATATAAGAATATTTAGCAGTAGCCCAGAGATATTCTTTTAACCCTTCAGGACCATAAATATCAATTGGTTGTCCTGTACCTGCCAAACCGCAGCTAGCAATCAAACCCATCAAGCCAAAAGTATGGTCGCCGTGCATATGGGTCACGAAAATACGTCTAATCTGAGAGCTTTTTAGCTCGCTACGCTGTAACTGATGCTGTGTTCCTTCGCCACAGTCAAACAGCCAGACTTCTCCTCTTTGCGGCAGACGGAGGGCTACGCTAGACACATTTCGCGATCGCGTTGGTACTCCAGAACTAGTACCTAAAAAAGTTATTTCCACGCTGGTTTGAACAATTATCACTTAACACTGGATTCTCATCTTAGCAACAAGTGCGAGCTCACTGGCTGTTTAGTTGACAGTCATACTATGGTCGTTCTAATTAATTATTAACTAAACAAACTCTCAAACTCTCGTCTTGCCTCCCCTGCGCCCCCGCACCCCTGCTCTCTTGGCCTTCATACAACTAGTTAGAGTCAGAATTTTCAATCACATCTTCAACAGAACGAATGATCGTTGTTGTCTTGTCTTGAGGCTGAAAAATTGCCTGAATTCCTTCGTCTAGGGTTTCTGCCATCACAATTTGATTCTCATAGATGACGATAACTCTGGCTAAAGTGGGAAGGCTGTTTTCTTCTGCTTCAATGTAGAGGGGTTCAACATAAAGTAAAGACTGTTCGATGGGGATGATTAGCAAATTACCCTGAATTGCCCGTGATCCTTCCCGATTCCAGAGGGATATTTGTTGCGAAATTACGGGATCTTGATTGATTAAAGCCTCAATTTGATTTGATCCATAGATTAGCTTTTGTTTCGGGAATTTGTAGAGTAGCAGCTTGCCATATTCTGCACCATCGGATCTGGCAGCCAGCCAAGCAATTAGGTTGGGGCGACTAGTAGGGGTATAGGGATGGAGGAGGATAAATTCTGCTGATTGGGCGGTGGGTAGCTTGGTGATCAGATAGTAGGGCGCTACCGCCTGGGATTCTGTGCCATAGATTTCCTGGGGTATTTGCCACTGATCTTCGCGGTTATAAAATACTTGCGGATCGCGCATGTGGTAGGTGAGGAGTCTTTCGGACTGCACACTAAAGAAATCTTCGGGATAGCGGATATGGCGGCGTAAATCTAAAGGCATTGCCGAGAGGGGTTTAAATAGCTGCGGAAATACTTGATCCCAGGTGCGGATAATCGGATCTGACTCATCAGCGATATAGAAATCCACCTTGCCGTTATAGGCATCAACTACAACTTTGACTGAGTTACGGAGATAGTTAAAGGTGTTGTTGCCTGGATCAGAATAAGGATAGCGATCGCTGGTAGTGTAGGCATCAATGATCCAATAAAGATTATTGGGGCTATTTCCCTGATTATTAGCTTTAGCAGCAACTAAATAAGGATCGCGATCATAGTTAAGAAAAGGAGCAATTTCTCTGACGCGTTGTTTAATATTGCGCCGAAATAAGAGTTTCGTGTTGGGAGTGAAGTTTTGGGCAAACAACATCTGCCAGTCGTTGAGATATTCGGCAAACAGAATTCTGCGAAAATAGTTGCCAATTTTAATCCCGCCAGTGCCATCGTAGACTGTATAGACATTCTCTTCCCCGCTGGGGAAATCTAGTTCCCGTACCTTAGTGGAGGTCATAATGTAGGGATTGGTTAATTCCCCAAAATAAATACGGGGTTTACCAATAGGAATACTGTTGCGAATCTCTTCCCCACTCATGGTAAGCGATCCTGTTTCTTCTATTCCCGTACCAATATCCTTGACATAGTAAAAGGGTAAACCGCCTTCGGCAACCTGGTTTACGGGAGAGAGAGTAAAACCATAGCCATGAGTATAAATCAAATGTTCGTTCACCCAGGTTTTCGCAATATCCTGTACTTGAGCATAGTCTAATTCCCTGGCGGCAATAATTACCTGCTGTTTCTCGGCATTAGCTAAATTTGCTTCTGGACTGAGTAAATAGCGATCAATATCCGCATCATGAAAC
>JBCCNG010000297.1:0-5850 GCA_039025955.1 Cyanobacteria bacterium P01_C01_bin.72
GTGATCGTGGTGTGCATGATTATGCCCGTGGTCATGATGCTCGTGATCGTGGTGTGCATGATTATTCTCGTGATCATGGTGATCGTGATCATGGTGATCGTGATCATGGTGGTCATGACCATGATTAGCCTCGGCAGATTCGGCCTGCTCAAAATACTTATCTGACTCAAATAAGCCTACGCTCAAGATTAATGGCAAAGACACCTGAGATTTTTGCGTCCGTAGAATTCTCGCGTCTCGTTTAAGATCTCTAACTCGCACTTCTAAAGCATCAACCTCAGCCTGATCAACTAAGTCAGTTTTGTTGAGTACGATCACGTCTCCGTACTGGATCTGACTCAAAGCGGCTTCACTATTGAACAAGTCGAGACTAAAGTTGGCACAGTCTACCATGGTAATAATAGAGTCTAGACGAGTCATATCCCGTAATTCTGTACCCAAAAAAGTTAATGCCACAGGGAGAGGATCGGCTAATCCTGTAGTTTCTACTACCAGGTAATCTACTTTTTCCTCGCGTTCCAGAATTTTATAGATGGCATTAACCAAATCTTCGTTAATTGTGCAGCAGATACAGCCATTATTTAGTTCCACCATGTTGTCATCGGTAGAAACAATCAGCTCATTATCAATACCAATTTCACCAAACTCATTAACCAAAATAGCAGTTTTAAGACCTTCTTGATTAGTCAAAATATGATTGAGGAGAGTAGTTTTCCCGCTACCCAAAAACCCCGTGATAATGGTTACTGGTAGACCTCGTTTGGCGACGTCCATACTAGATGTTGGGGATTGTTCAACAGTTTTCATGGCGTTTTGATTGATGTTGTCAGACTGAATTATTAGTATCTATTCTAAATTTATTATTGCTGTCCATGAGGCAAATATAACTATTACTGCTGAATCTACTAGTATTTGGAGCGTATTGGGCAGCATTGTTGAAGAAAGATGAATTCATCTGCCTGACTCAAAATAGCTGCCACGAACAAGGCTACGTACTAAGCTTGCCAATCGTTCGGCACTATCGTTAACTGCCAGGGCTTGCGCCTTTTGGGACATATCTGCCAGTAGTTCAGGAGATCGCAACCATTGGGCTATCTCGGACTTGAGTATTTCTACCGTTAGTTCTGCCTGCTGATAGACAACTCCTGCTCCTGCTTCCTTATATTCTTGAGCGTTATAGGTCTGATGATCTTCAGCCGCATAGGGATAGGGAATCAATACTGCTGGCGTACCCGTGAAAGCAAGTTCCGTAAGGGTACCTGCCCCAGCACGACTAATAGCTAGATTCGCCCGCTGCAATAGTCCCGCCATGTTGTCGGAGAAGGGCAAAGCAATATAATTTGGGTGGTGGAGACTATCGGCTTGGGGGTCGTTCTTCCCTGTTAAATGGACAACGTATGCTCCCAGATCAAACCAGGCTGGTGCAGCCTCGCGCACCAGTTTATTTACCGCCACTGCACCCTGAGAACCACCCACTACCAAGATCATCACTGCATCATCGGGAATATTTAAATTTAGCGGTTGTGGGGTGAGAAATTGCGATCGCACTGGAGTACTGACATGAACTGTCTCTGTCTGGGGTAAGTACTGACTTGTCCCCGCAAAACCGAGAGCTACCGTATCACACCAACGGCTGAGAAACTTGGTAACTTTGCCAGGTATGTAGTTAGATTCGTGAACAATGGCTGGAATGTTGTGCATTCGCGCCGCTAAAATTGCAGGAGCAGCAATATATCCCCCTGTAGTAAATACTGCATTAATCTGATGTTCTTTAATTAGTTTTTGCGTTTGCCAGATAGAAAAGAAAAAGTTAGCCATGATCTTCAAGGTTTTGGGGCTAAACTTTTGCTGAAATCCCTCTACAGGTATGGTGTTGAGAGGGTATTCAGCAGGAATAAGATTAGTTTCCATACGGTTTGCCGTCCCCAACCATTCAATTTCGTAGTTAGGTAGCTGCTGGGCTAAAGCGATCGCCGGGAATAAATGCCCTCCCGTACCGCTGGCTGCTATAAGTAAACGAGTTGGTGATGTCACAGATTCTAGCTCTTAATTCGGACTAGACTGAATGTATCCCAATTAAGACAAAAACGGCTATTGATAGCGGGTAAAATCTTAATTTTAGAGAGAAATTAGACAATCATGAGTCGTATTGTGATGACTACGATGGGTTCTTTAGGAGATCTGCATCCCCAGATTGCGATCGCTTTAGAATTGCGCCGACACGGACACGAGATCGTATTTGCGACTCATCAAGAATACCAAGCTAAGATTGAGGCTCTAGAATTTGAGTTTTATCGTCTTCGCCCTAATGCTGACAACGGACTAGGAGATTTTGCAGAAATGGCGCGGCGGGCGATGGATTTAACGACGGGTACAGAGTATGTGATTCGTGACTGGATATGTCGCAATTTGAGAGAGACTTATGATGACTTACTTGATTGTGCTAGAAATGCCGATCTGATTATTGCAGGCGAACTTGTATATGTCGCATCTATGGTAGCCGAAAAACTCAATCTTCCCTGGATACTAGTTGTTTTGCAGCCAATTTCGATGATGTCTCCTGCTGATCCTACCGTAATTCCCATTCTGCCCTACGCAACCAAAATACCAGAGCTAGGTTGGGCGATTAACTGGGGAATTATTGAGCTATTAAAACTTTTCACTCAGCCCTGGATTCAACCAATTCATCAACTGCGGCAAGAGCTGGGTTTGCCTCCTCTCTCCACCCATCCTTTGTTTGCCGGCAAGCATTTTCCTTATCTCACCCTAGCTTTATTTTCTTCGGTGTTGGGTAAACCCCAAGCAGATTGGGACAACAATACTGTGATCACGGGTTTTACGTTCTACGACGGCAATCAGGAGCAATCGGCATTAAACCCTGGGCTTAAGCATTTTCTTGATCATGGAGAACCACCAATTATATTTACTTTAGGTTCGGCTGCCGTTATTTCCCCAGGAGACTTTTATTTAGAAAGTATCAAAGCCGCCAAAATTCTCAAATGCCGTGCAGTACTAATGATGGGTAAGAATCCACCCCCCAAAGGTCTTACCCAAGATATTATTGCGGTTGACTATGCCCCCTATTCCTTGATCTTTCCCTATGCTAAAGCGATCGTTCATCAAGGAGGAATTGGCACGACTGCTCAAGCTTTGCGTGCTGGTTGCCCCACCCTAATTGTCCCCTACAGTCACGATCAGCCTGACAATGCTGCCAGAGTGCAACGCCTGGGTACTTCTCGCACCATCAAGCGTGAAAATTATTCTGCCAAGCTGGTGGCGAAAGAATTGAGCCAGTTGGTCACTAATCCCGATTATCAGACTAAAGCTAAATCGATTGCCCAAAAGATCAAGGCGGAGAGGGGAGTAAGTGTTGCTAGCGATGCGATTGAACGGCAGTTATCTGTATCTTGGGGTAACTGTATTTACTAGCTTGAGAATAAATTGGCGATCGCCTGAGCTAAATCGTCTTGTTTAACTAGGGATTCACCGATCAAAACGGCTTTTGCCCCTGCTGTTTTGACAGTGTGTAGATCATCGGGGGTATGTAAGCCTGACTCGCTGACGATTAAAATATCTCGCTGGGTTAATTTTTCCTGGCGGCTAGTAATTAAATCTTGCGTGGTTTGCAAACTAACGGAAAAGTCTTCGAGGTTGCGATTATTAATGCCAATTAACTCTACTCCCTCTAACTCCAATACTCGGTCTAATTCTGCCTGAGTATGAACTTCAATTAGAGGAGTCATGCCCAATGCCTTAGTAATCTTAACGAAGTAATTGAGATCTTTATTTTCTAGTATCGCCGCAATCAACAAGACAGCATCCGCACCTTTAAGACGAGCATAATAAATTTGATAGGGGTAAATAATAAACTCCTTGCACAGTAGAGGTAGATCAACCTCTGCACGGATCAGGCTCAAATTTTCAAAGCTACCCTGAAAGAATTTCTGATCTGTCAAAACAGACAAACAGCTTGCCCCACCAGCGGCATAGGCTTTCGCGATCGCCACAGGCTCGAAGTCAGGTTTAATTATTCCCTTGGAAGGAGAAGCCTTTTTGACCTCCGCAATCAAAGCAGGATTGGTTTTTCCCTGACGTAAAGCAGCCAAAAAATCTCGGGGTGGTGCTACTTTCTCTACCTGCTGGCGTAGCTGTAACAAAGGCAGGTGATCGCGCATCCGCGTAATCTCCACCTCTTTATGCCAGATAATCTCTTCTAGGATGTTGTTGGGTTCGGTATTGGGAATGTCCGACTGATATTCTACTTCCCCCGAATTGATTTTGGGATTGGGATTTCTACGTCTAATTTTCATGATCAATGTTTTGGTTTAAGATTTGAGCCTGGGGAATAAATAAGATCTATACAGCTATTGATAACGAATACCTGCCTGTTTAAATCGCTTCAATACTTCTCCCAGGCGATCGCAATCGGCAATTAGACTTACAAGTATGTAGCCTTCTCCTGCCTCCCCAAAAGCATTACCAGGGGTAACAACAACCCCCGTTTGTTGCAGCACATCCAGAGCAAAATCGGTCGAACCTTGCCCGACAGGAGTTTTAACCCAGAGATACATAGTTGCTTTAGAAGGAGGAATCTCCCAGCCTAATTCCCCCAAGCCCTTAATTAAAAAATCTCTTCTAGTGCTATAACGCTGCTGTACTTGCTTAATGTATTCATCGGGAAGCTGTAATGCGGTTTCTGCTGCCTTCTGAATCGCCGAAAAGATACCATAGTCAAGATTAGTCTTCAGCGTCCGCAATCCTTGAATCACGTCGGAATTACCAACGACAAAGCCGACTCGCCAACCTGCCATATTGTAGGTTTTAGACAGGGTATGAAACTCGACACCAATTTCTTTTGCCCCTGGGATTTCTAGCAGCGAGGTGGGCTGGTATCCATCAAAAGCTAACTCGGCATAGCAAAGATCGTGAACCAGCAATATTTCGTAGTGACGAGCAAACTTCACTACCTCCTCATAAAACTCCCTGGGAGCAGTAGCCGTAGTCGGATTATTGGGATAGTTAAAGTAGAGAATTTTTGCCGAACGTGCCACCGCTTCGGGGATTGAATTTAGATCAATCAGCCAGTTTTGCTCCTCTGTAAGATGAATTGGCTGGATCTTTGCCCCCGCAATTAAAGGTCCACGAAAATGAGCAGGATAGGAAGGAGTTGGCACGAGGATGATATCCCCAGGATTGACGTAAGCCAATGCTAAATGACCCAAACCTTCCTTTGAACCAATTAAGGGTAGCGCTTCGCTATCAGGATTTAGCTCTACTCCATAACACCGCTGATACCAAGTCGTAATCGCCTGACGAAAACTAGCAGTCCCCTCAAAAGGAGGATAACCATGATTGCTGGGGTTTTTCAAAGCAGCGATCGCCGCATCAATCACAGGCTGGGGAGCAGATCCATCGGGATTCCCCATGCCCAAATCAATTAAATCTAATCCTTGTTCTCTGGCGCGGGCTTTTAATTCGTCTAAACGAGCAAATACGTAGGGTGGTAGGGCATCTAAACGCTCGGCACGATTAATCCATTTCTTACTCATATCCGACTGCAAACAGTTACATAGCTTTTCATTGTCTCATTTCATGTTCGATATGCGGAAGTTTTTAGGAGACAGCAGTAGGCCGCAGGCATAAATAGAGTAACCATTTGTTCACCCTAAAACTCTGATGAAGTCTAACTTCTTACTTGTTACTTATTACTTTCACGTAGCGGTACTAGTCATTACTTATTCTCAACTACTGCTGTTAGCCTGGCTAGCGTGCGCTCATTCTCCACTTTCGTACCGATGGTAATACGTAATCCTCCTCCAGTATGACGAATCTGTGTACCTTCTATCTTAA
>JBCCNG010000298.1:0-5848 GCA_039025955.1 Cyanobacteria bacterium P01_C01_bin.72
GCCGCCGTAGAGATAAATTGGGATTTGCGCCTGAGCAGCGCGATCGCATAGCGCTAGCATTAAATCTGGCCCATAAACTCGGCTCTGATTTGCCACCCCTAACAGCCGTAATCCAACCACTAAAGGCATGCCATCCGGCGTCACCAGCGCAGCCTGATTGACAACCGCTTGAAACGACCGCTCCCAATATGCAGTCATTACCACATGGACATTCGCCGCAATCACATAGCAGGAGCGCCCTTCACTAGACCAGTGCTGAATGCGATCGCAAGCATCTTCGTAGCTAGTTTTATTTATACGAGTATTGAGTATGTGACAAAAACTGCTCACCATAACCTTGCTTCAGTTATATCAAAAGTACTGTATAGCTTTTAGAGTGAACAATTTACCTTTGAAAATTATTAAATGTGCAGTTTTCTTCTGATACCATTAAAATCTTACATTTCCAGGAGAAATTATGAAATTGCCTATTGTAAGAGAATATAGATTCACCGATACAAGCCTAATTTATCATTTATACTGGCAAGCAAGAAATGCTACAAAAACCGTGGATTATTAAGTTGATCCGGCAAGCTTTACGAGAAAAGGTACTATCATTCTATAATAATGGACTCAAACGCGAGGTTTATCTACACTGAAGATTTAATTAGAGCAATTATTAGAGCCGTAGAGATAAATGGAATCGGAAGCGACATATTTTAGATTGAGACCAGTACTGAAACCACTGTCAATAAATTAACATTTGCTTTGCTTCAGGCTATGTAGACCTTTGGATCGCTTGAACTCAAAATCTATTATACTTATCTACTCCCTGGACAGTTAAACGTAACTATAAAAACATCTCAAAAAAACAAAACGAACTATGATAATAAGGTCAAGTAAAATTATATTCGGGATTAGAGAAAGCCATTGCTTAATCCCTTGAAAATGAGGCAGGTTACTAACGTTTATGCATCAATCAGCGGCACTAATTACACCCATCCTTCAAGGAAGTGGCACCGGAGCAGCCATATACTCGCAGTTGTTAATCAATGGTCTTTCTCAACGAGGCTTCAATTGGACTGTGATTAGCGAAGCCACTGAATCTAATCCATCAGAAGCCATAAGAAATTGCACTTATCACGGCATATTCCCTCGCCGGACAGGCAAACATAAACAAAAGGTTCGAGATCTGTGGCTCTATGGATTACAGAATCTTGCATATCTGCGCATTCCTGAAATACTGGAAAGATCTAAGTCTCAGTTTGTTTTTGTTCATTCTAGTTTTTATAACTTCCCGGGCATTTTTCCGCAGGTCATAAATACTTGTCTTAGAGGTAAATGTAGCAATCAAAAATTTCTTGCCGACGTTCGCGATGTACTACTAACAAAGCAAAAAGCTCAACACTTAGATTCTTATGACTTAATTATTGCTTGCTCTAAAAATGTTCAGCAGCGTCTTATAAGCTTTAACCTATCATCACATAAAATCCACTATATACCTATTCTTCAGGAGCCTTTTTCTGCGAATTTTATAGCATCATCAAATCTATTATCCACGTTCAATCTTAACGACACAGCGTACTTACTTTATGTTGGTATGATCAAAGAGTTAAAAGCCGTTGATCTTCTTCTTGAGACATTCATTTCTTATATTTACCCTATAAATAAAAGCCTAAAGCTTGTACTTGCTGGCTATCTTAAAACTAATAGTAAAAAGGTGAAAGAAATGCTGAAAGCACCTGGCGTTGTCTATGTAGGTAATCGCAGTCGCCAAGAGGTTCTTCAGCTTTTATCTAAAGCTAGTCTCTGTATTAATCTATCACCAAACGAAGCATTATCTCGTTCAAGTTTAGAGTCCTTGGCAATGCGGCGACCAACTTTACTGCCGCCTAATATTCCTGAGTTCGAGCATTATTGCCCTGAATTTGTAGTGAGAACCAGAGATCCAGAAGTTATCGCTAAACGGATTATGGCGGCTTTAGAAACGAAGGCAATACCTAACTATCCTATAGAACAACATTTTCCTGAATTTATTCTGAAAAAATACAAGGAATTACTTTGCTGAGCATGAATTCTCAATAGGCTTAGTAGCGATCGCCTGTAGCGAAGCGCCCATATTGAAGCGAGATGCAATGTCATACATTGCTGCTGATGGTTTCCTCAAAAAATTAGGGAGGTGATCAATGCTTTGGATTTTTTGTGGTCGTATTGTTGTAGTTCTGATATCGTAAAAACCAGCCTGTTTTAATGCAAAGAATAACGACTTTGGCATAAAGTAATTGAGATGTTCCAAAGGCATAATTTGCGACCATTTACTACCTCTAATCTTAGCGCCAAAGCTTGCTATGTTTGGAGTCTCTATAAACACTAAACCACCTGGCTTTAACAGATTAAAGATGGAATTTAGCATAACGCTAGGCTTAATTAAATGCTCTATGACGTGATAGCTTGTAATAACATCGTAACTTTCTTTAGATAAATTAATTGAATTAAAGTCACTTAAGACAACATTAGATTGACCAAGCTTCTGATTAGCTTTTTCCACTGCCAAAGGCGAGACCTCTACACCATTCAACTGCCAGCCTTTCATCTGTGCAGCAAGCAAAAAATCGCCCGTCCCGCAACCAAAATCTAGTAATCTTAGTTGATGAATAGATTTGAGTCCAGGTTGATAGTTAATCAACGCCTTAATAAATTGTTTGTATCTGGTATGAGCAAATTCAATCCCAGTCATCTCTCCATCTTCATAGTTTTTTCGATATGTAGAAGAGTTGTAATATTCATCCAGATCTTTTTTCGAGGGACGAGGACTGTAACTAACTAATCGGCAAGACGAACACTGCATTAATTTACCATCAGATAAATCATAAAGAACCGCTTCAACTAAAGAGTTGCAGACCGGGCAATTTATACATTGTGGAGCAGGTGTCATACATTTAAATCCTTTTTTTTAAGATGCTTAATAATTTTCGTCTAGCTCTTGTCCAGAAACTAAACATAATTCTGTAAGTGAAGCGATCTGCGCGAGCATCACGGATTAAAAAAGGAGGATGCTTAAGGGGAAAATCAAGATTTTCTGTACTCATTCTTGAAAAAGGATTGTACTTATCTTTAGTGTGGCTCCCATCATCCCCAAAACCGATATTACTGACTAAATTTACTTTGGGGAGAACAGTCAAACCGTTCTGCTGCCAACAAGTCAGAGTCCAACGATAGTCCCAAGTATCAATTTTATTCTCATATACTCGTTGAAAAATTTTACGGCGATATCTTTCCTCAGGTTTGTACAAGAGAATATCATTAAGCCAGCCACCATCTCGAATTTCAGGCCAAAGGCTCATTTGTTCATCATATAGTTGCCAAGCTCTACGCCAAGTTGCCCATCCCCAGCAGTGTGGATATCTCGAAAAATAATAGCTATATTCTGTTCGACATTTTCCAAGTTGAAAATTATCTCCAGAAATTGCCATAACGCGACGATCATGTCGATAGTATTCAAGTAATTCTCGGCAAAATCTAAAAAAGCTTAGGTCTGGCACGCAGTCATCTTCAAGAATAATAGCTTCATGAACTTGATTAAACACCCATGTTAGTCCTTGACTTATATTCTCTTTACAACCTAGATTTATGTTTGAATATTTCTTTTTCAAATCGCAGCCCCAATCTACAGTTTGAATGACATCTCGAGTTCTATTAATCTTTTCTTGCTCCTGAAGAATATGCTTCCTTGGGCCATCTCCGATCACAAAAAGCTGCTTAGGCTTAAATTCTCTCAAAATCTGAAGTGTATGCTGAGTTATATCAAACCTATTAAATATAATTAGTACAATAGGAACCTCAAACTGATTCAAATCATTTTTTATCATACGTCTTTAAGAATTATTAGAATATTGACCTCAGATAGTCGAAGACTGTAGTTTTCAACACTTTTCAATTGCTCCAGGTCCTGGAATAAGATGCAAATCGTATTTTGAGTTTACTGAAAAATCTCTTGTAATAAAGAAGCTTGTTGTTGTCGTGAAAGAAAACTCCTGGTGTAAAACCTGTTATATCAATTTGAATTAGATTCTGATTCTCTCTGAGAATTTGTGCAGTATTAAAAAACAGTCTGAATTATCCAAGATAATCATACCTCCTGGCTTTCTCATATCTAAGACCCCAGCCACATATTCATCACGACGTTTGCCATCAATAATTATCACGCTAAATCCTGAGAATTGACTAATTCTATTGATATATGAAATTGAATCTTCTTCGATGTAAAATATCTCCAAATTTCTTTATATCTCTCTTCCTAATATTTTCATGCCAATTTCAATCACTTTCAATTCTAAATACTCTTTTGGCTCGCTTAGACTAAAACAAGCTGGAATTTCCGGCTCCATATTCAAAGATTACCTGTTCCAAAAAATCTAATTGTTTTATCCATTTAATAACTGGATAAGAATATCAGGGGATTGGATTGCCTTGTCTGTCTACATCTTTGCGATTAAAAACACTGCGTAAATAACTGTAATCAACCGATAAAATTTTCAGGCTATTTAGTGGATAGCTAATAATACGGGGCAGCACATTGCTAAAAATCTTACCCGCGAGCTTCTAATCATGATTGAGTCTGACTTTCATAGGGATAGGAACTAAAGTACTAACCATGATTTTTGCAATAACTCGTGTTTTGGGATAGATAGAACACAAAATCAAATTTGCGAAGGCGTAAGAGACCAAAGTTGCAACAGCGGCTCCAACTGAGCCGTAATCAGGAATCAATGCATAGTTGATGCCAATATTTATTAGCGCGCCAGATGCAGTCGTTATAAAGTAAAACTGTAAAAGATTTTCAGCTGTCATCCAAAGCTCACGAATAACGCCTAAAGAAACAAATAATCCAGACCAAATATGCACTGAGAGTATGCTTCCTGCCGGAAGGTATGCCTGACCCAGTAAGGAGCTAATGAGCGGCCGAGCAAATAAAGCCGTCGGCAGAATAATGATATAAGTGATAGCGACAGTACTCTTAAACAACTTACGCAGCCGTCGGTAATACAAATCTTCATTATCCTGCTTAGCCGCTAGCAGCAACGGAAAACTAGATCTGGCGATCGCCACTGGAATAAAATACCAGGCCTCCGAGAGTTTGACCGCCGCTGCGTAGATGCCTACAGCTTCGTCTCCAGCCATTTGGCCGAGCATAATCTGGTCAATCCGCATATAAATAGTAACGGCAATACCAGATAGAACCAGCGGCAAACTTGCTCGAAGTAAGCAGCTTGCCCGCTTTAAATTGCATTGCCAGCGGTGAATGGCTTCACCGGATCTAAAGTATGCCAGCGCGAGCCCGGCAGAGCGCACTGCGATTTCTATTCCCATTAGGGCACCGAAGGCCATTACAGGAAGCTGTTTCAGCATAGAGCCGATTCTTAATCCGCTGCTGATTAAGTAAGCGGTGCTAGCTGCGATCGCGTTGTTGTGTGCCTGCATTTGGGTTTGAAACCAATAGCCGATGATGTCTGCGGCTTGCAACACGATGCCCAAGGCAATCATTACAATCAGCCAATGCACCTGGGGTTCGTCAGGTCTAAGCTTCAGAATGCTTAGGCTGGCGATCGCGGCTAGCACAACCCCCGATAGGACACGAATCACCAAGGCGGTACCGAGAATTTCATATTTATACTGGGGCTCCCGCACCAAATCTCGCACCACAATTTTGTTGAGTCCAACGGGAGCGATCGCGCCAAATAAGCCCACAAAAGCGATCGCGTAGCTGAGTAAACCAAAATTTTCTGGCCCCAGGTAGCGAGCCATCCATAAACCAATCGTCAGTTCGCCTGCGGCTTTTACCAGCTTGTCTGCAATGAGCCAGCCTGTA
>JBCCNG010000299.1:0-5847 GCA_039025955.1 Cyanobacteria bacterium P01_C01_bin.72
AAGGAGATTTTGTCAATCAGGGAGAATTACTCGCTAGAGTAGATCGTCGTAAATTTGATGCTGATAATACCGTGGCAGCAGCAGCCCAAACCGAAGCTCGAAATCAGGTTGCTAGTTCCTTTGCCACTCTCAAGCAAGCAGAGGAATCTCTGGTTCAAGCCCAGGCAGATTTAGCGCAAGCCAAAACCGATTCTGCTTTTGCTCAAGTTGATCTGCAAAGATATCAAGAATTATTATCCCAAGGAGGAGTAGAAAGACGACAAGTTGAAGTCAAAGAAACAGAATATAAAAATGCTCAAGCGAGCTTACAAGCAGCGGAAGCAGGTGTCGGTTCTGCTAAAGCGCAAGTAGCAGCGGCTAAGACTCAAGTAGAGTCCGCTCAAGCTGGGGTTGATTCTGCTAATGCTAAACTGTCTCGCAGTAATGTTGATAGTGAAGATACGGAATTAATCGCACCTTTTGACGGAGTAATTTCTCGCTTAAACATCCGCGAAGGAGAATATTGGAATCCCCAAATTGTTAGTTTATCGGGGGACTATCAGGGAATTGTAGATAGACTGCCCATCATTATGATTGACCCCAATCGATTTGAAGCTTATGTCGATCTTCCTGCTTTCCAAGGAGGGCAAATTCAAACGGGACAAACAGCACTGATTATTTTAGATAAAGACCGTAGCAAAGCTAGTCCAGGCAATTTAACGGGGCAAGATTTAATGAAGCTTGCTAGTGCTAGAGGTACGGTGTTTTCTGTGAGTCCTTCTGTATCCCCTGGAGAACGTTCTGTTAGGGTGACAATTCGTATTAATGAAGGATCTGCTAATCTACAAGATGGGGAACAGATATCAGCTTGGATTGCCACGGAAGAAAAAAGTCGAGCGACTGTTGTACCTTTTAATGCTTTTGTTTTTCGCGATCGCCAGCCTTATGTATTTGTAGTCGATGAAGCATCAGGAGTTGTGGAACAAAGAGCCATTCAACCAGGAGTTGAAGGTTTAGCCAAAAGGGAAATTGTCGAGGGAGTCAAATCAGGAGAAAAATTAGTGACAGATGGCAAAAATCGTTTGGTTAATGGTGCGCCAGTAGAAATTATTCCTTAGTTTTAAGTTTAGACTTTGAAGCAAGCAAATACTCAGAAGAAGTACAATCAATTACTAATTATTTTACTTGTTAACTTTGTCTTGTCTCCTTTCTTAAGAGATAACATTGGTAATATTATACTTTCTTCGCTTTTTCTCTATGCCATTATCGTAATTGTCAGAACATTTTCTCTCAATAAAATATTTTTCAGTTTTTATAGTACGATTGCGATTTTAGCTTTTTGCTTGAGTTTAATTGGTCGTTTAGGTATGTCCACATCCTGGACAGTAGCTTTTTCGTTTTTTATTCAAAGCATTTATATAATTTATCTAACGGTTGCTATTTTACTAATTGCACGGGATATCTTTTTGTCAGAAACAGTCTCTGTAGATACTATTCGCGGTAGTATTTGTCTTTACTTATTAATCGGTTTTGTTTGGGGATTAATGTATAGTATTGTTGCTAGTATCAATCCCCAAGCTTTTTCCCAACCACTTATCCTTGAAGAACCCTTTGGTGAAGCTTTCTATTTTAGTTTTACGACTCTAACTACATTGGGTTATGGTGATATTTTGCCCGTTAGTCCTTTAGCAAGAGTTTTAACAAATATCGAAGCAATTATCGGTCAGTTATATCCTTCAATTTTAATTGCTATTTTAGTCAGTGATTATCTCGCTCAAAGAAAAAAATAAAATAATTTAGAGCAATATTGCTTCTGATTCAGAATTGAATAGAAAACTGGGAACAATCGACCAAATAATTAGAATTACGAAATAAGCAAGTTCGGGAATTAAATTAAACCAGTTGGCTGCTAACAATCCGACAACCATAATAATATGCGCCACTACAGACCAAATAATACTTACAATGACTTGACCCTTTTTGACTGGATTTTTGATGATAATAGCTCGATAAAAAGCGATCGCTACAGGTAAAAAAAGAACAATTGCTGTCAAAAGACCTGGATTGTAAGATTGTTGAGCAATACCCAAGACAATATGACTCATACCATTAACTAGGGTAATGCCCGCCATTGCCAGAGAGGAAAATAAATGTTCGGGACTGCGCCAAATAGCAAGAATGCCAACCAGCCAAACTAAAGAAGTATTGATGATAAAGATAGACTCAGGAGTCAATGGCATCAATGTAAAATCTCGGGTATTCAGCACTTTTAATAGCAATTGATTCATCTCACTATAAAAGGCATATTGCTCACCAAAAAGATCAAACCAATGTTCTTCAAATTGGTGAAGAATATATACAACCAAGAAAAGTACTGACATCAGTTTAGTGTCAGTCAAAACTGAGGTGGTCTTGACAGCTTGGTTTGAAAAGAAACCAAACAGTAATAAGGGAGCGGCGTAGCTGCCAATTTTCATCCAATTTTGCACTAAAAAATCATATTGCCCCAAGGGAGCCCAGAGCATTAGAAACAAAATCACAATAGTTACCAAGGCAATTTTTGTATTGTTCATACCGATTTATCCTTCTTCATAGATGTACTGCAATCGATCTTTTAATCCTTATAAAATTAACGTTGAAATTATTATGCTGAAACCACTATCAAAAGCTACTTAGTACTAGCATGCGTCAAATGAATATCTGTGGGTTGCTTGTCACGTACTTGGTAAAAAAATAAAATTATCTGAAAGTTCAGCTTGATATAAAATCAGCCGCCTGCTGTAGCGAAGTTCGAGCCTCCGGTGCAAAGCCGTCGAGTATCTGCCAGCAGTGGAAGACGCCAGTGTAGACAATCAGCTCGCTCTCTCCACCGCAAGACTGAACCTTGTCATGCACTCGCTTCGCGTCGTCAAAAATAAGTTCGGTATCGCCGACCTGAATATGTAGCGGCGGCAGCCCATCTAGCCGTCCAAACAGCGGAGATACTTCCGCGTTGCGCAATTGGTCTGGTCGAGCGTAGCAAAGGGCGAACTCATACAAACTCTCTGGTCGCATCATCGCGCATCTCCCGTCATTGTCGCGTGCTGATGCACCGCTCACTGTCAGATCTGTCCAAGGGGAGAAGAGGACAGCACGAGCAGGCAAAGGCAGACCTCGATCCCGAGCACGAAGTAAAAGCGCTAGGGCTAGTCCGCCACCGGCGGAGTCACCGGCAAAGGTGATATCCTGATGAGAGACACCGCTATTCAGGAGCCATCGATACGCTTCTTCTGCATCGTCCAGAGCGTCTGGATACGGAGCCTCCGGCGCAAGCCGATACACGGGCACGAAAACTTTAGCGGGTGTGAGCCGAGCTAGAGCCGCTGTAATCGGTCGATGAGTCCAGGGGGAGCACGCTACGTATCCACCACCGTGGAGGTAAAGGATGGTTTGACGAGCTGGTGCATGCGGGATTATCCACTCACCAGGTGGCTGATCGATTTTGGTCGGCGTGATGGTAGTGCCAAACGATCTAAACGACCGAAGTGCGGGTGGAGCGCCAAGCAACTGTCGGGCGCGACGTGCTAAAGATTTAGGTGCACCCCAGTTGCGACGCCGAATCAGGAGTCGAATTATCTGAGCCACAAGACGCACGCGGATACTGCTCATGAGAATAATGTACATAAATAGAATTTAAGATTTATAGAAGCTATTTTGTTCGATTAAAACTTGTTGCTGTGGGGCTAGTATGGGGATACCAGCTTATTTGAGAACTATTTGGACGCGATGAAGAAATTCTCTGGAAACATCTCATTGTTTTAAAGGCTCTGTTTTTATAAATAGACGAATAATTATTCTGTGATCTCTAAAATTATCGACCCCAAGATTAAGGGCAGCTCTAATATAAATTCTTGCCAAGATTCATCCTCACTCATCTGATTTGCCACTTGAGTAATTACAGCTATAGCCAGACTAAGATCGACATTCTTAAGAAAACAAGTATTATTATGATTTAGTCTCGATAGATTGAATTATTTGAGATGATATCTCTTGACTGATTGCAGCTTGTTTAACTAGGTTTTCTACTGTTTCACTTTGCCTTACCAAGCTTACTTGCTCTAAAATTTTAGTTTGAGATGCGATCGCTATATTAGAATATTTTTTGGCGATAGCTTCAACTTCTTGAATCTTTAACTGTTTAATTTCTGTATAGTGAGCAATACATTGAGAAATTGAGTCTTGAGGAATCTTACTATCTCGAATTAAATTTTTCAATTTTAAGGGAACTTGTTCGCAGCCATAGACAATAAAAGTTAAATATTCGTATTCAGCTTTGACTAAATTATTTTGCAGAGATTCTGCCCAGGAGGTATTCTCTAATAACTTAAATAGTAAATTGCCTAAGCGAATCTCTAAAGGCTTAATAATTGTTAATTGAGGAGGAATATTACCTGCCTGTACTGCATCGAATTTTAAATTTAGCATCAGAGTTAATTGAGCCAAAACAGTATTAGAAATAAACCCACGATCTTTTAACTCTCGATAGACTTGTTGCTCGATTTCTACGGCTTCTAACCAAACTAATTGTTCTGTTTCAGAATAACTTAAGTTAAGTTCTTGTCTAAAGTTACCTAAAGCACAATTTGCTAGCTCTATCTCCTGTTGACATTTCTGAAGTATTAGATCGCTTACTTCAGGTAAAAAATAAGCTTCGGCTTGTAGTTTTTTGATTTCGTCAAAAGCTGCCTGCTTTGCCGTTAAAGTAGCTAAAGTCTCGGTCAAACGGTCTAAAGTTGAAGGGCGATTTAACTCTAATGTTTTAATCAATTTGCCTATAGTTGTCCCAGGGATTAACAGAGTGAACAAAGCTATCCCTAAAGTCAAGATTACAATTAGATCGCGGTTGGGAAATTCGGCATCAATACTCAAAGCCAAAGCCAAACATACTGCACCCCGCAAACCACCCCAATAGCTGACTAGCTGATAGTTTAAAGGAATTGGAGATTTAGTGATGCGGTTAACGATAGGTACTAAAGTAAAAATGACAATTGCTCTGACGATTAAAACCGTAACAATGGTAATCCCAAAACTTGCCAACAAAGATTGAGTCTCTGCTAGCTGTCTGAAAAAGCGAAAATTGCCTGCGGTAATACCTACTAAGAGAAAAATAAAACTGTTAGCTAAAAAAGCAGCATATTCCCAAAATTCACCCGCATACTCCCTAGCTTCCTCATCCAGTCTATTGGATTTGTACCAGCCAATAACCAAACCTGCACTTACGACTGCCATTACAGGAGAAACGGCAAAAATTTCCTCGGCGATAATAAAAGCACCATAAGCAATAACGGTAGTGATAGTAAATAAAACTAAGGGATTCTCTTGAGTCAGTTTGAGTAGCCAACTCATTACGTAACCAAATACCGCACCAATAATAATTCCACCAAAAAAAGAAACTGAAAAAGCTATCACACCCTCTTTAACCACATTGCTGCCTATTTCTCCCGTAGCAATTACACCCAGGATAATATTAAAAGCTACAATTGCCGTAGCATCATTAAATAAGCTCTCTCCCTCTACCAAGATTGTTAGCTGCTTTGGTGCTCCAAGCTCTTTAAATAAAGCAATTACGGCTACAGGATCGGTAGCGGAAATTAAACTACCAAACAGTAAAGCTTGTCCCCAAGATAGAGGAGTTAGCCAGGCTAAAATTGTCCCCACAATAGCAGTAGAAATTAATAACCCTGGAGCAGCTAAGACTAAAACTGGAGCTAGATTTCGCACCAATAATCTACTGTCCATGTTCAGAGCAGATTCAAAAATCAGTGGGGGTACAAAAATAAATAAGATTAATTCCTCTGAAAGTTTAAAAGTATTGATAACTTCTAATGC
>JBCCNG010000300.1:0-5823 GCA_039025955.1 Cyanobacteria bacterium P01_C01_bin.72
AAGAAATGGACTCCTGCCATATTACGACCAATAGAAATATTTGCCGCTAGCTTGTTTAACTCTCCTTCGAGGGTGAGAAATTCAGTCAAATTATTGTCAGCCACCAGCTCTCTATCGTCTGATGCGGTGGAATTGGCGATAATATCTGGCGCACGAAAAGCAATCGGTTGATCTTTATCCTCCTCCAGACGTTTAAAAGCTACTGTGTCTTTTGTTTTTGCCAGCACGGCACTAGTATCAAAGAAGGCTTTGAGTATCGTTACACAAGCCCCTGCAACGGCCGCGTGTCCTGCCCCATAGGAAGGATGCATGGGCGAACCTTCGGGAAAAGCCATCGGTAAGAAATGTGGGTCATCAGCACCAGGAGCGAGCGCCCCTAAGGTAGCTTTCAAGCAATCTCTGAGCTTACCAACATCCCTGGTTAACGCCCTGGGAGTCAAAGCTTTAGCTGTTGCTGAAGGACTGCGTAACAGCTCTATGGTGGCTGCTAATGCCTCTGGACGTAAGCGGAGGTGATTATTAAACTTTTGAAACCTAACTGCTTTTAAGGCTCTAGTAGAAACTTCTGTCACCAAGTTAAGGATATGTGGTCCCCCAAACAGAGCAAACCCCCCCGCATTGAGGCGCGTCTTAGGGTCAGCGAAGGCGACACCACCCCCCGATAGATGATCAAAACCAGGATCGAAAGGAGTCCCCATTCCCAAAAGAATGATACAGGCATTCAAATAAGCCTGATAGAGGGCATCGTAGTGAACATAAGTTGCTAAGTCCCGAGGAGTAGAGATAAAACGGCGGAGAGTCAAACCTTGTGCGTCTTCACAGTAAACTTCAGGATCTACTTCTAAACCACGCTGCACCGCCACATAATCACCCAGGTTTGTCATGAAATCTTTGCCTGGCAAGGCAATCGGCACTCTCTGGTCAATTTGCTGCACGCCATAGATGATTTTTCCTTGAGCAACGTTGCCTTTGCCATTGCGATCGTTGTTACCCAAAAGCATAAATTGCGATAAGTAAGGTCCAATCTCTACCCCAGGAGATGACCCACGAAAAACTGTCTGTAAACCAAGCTCGTCGTTTTCCTCTACTTTACGAGGTCTGCCAAATTGATTGCTAATGTAGGGATAGGTATTCAGTCGATCAATCGAACTTTGGACTCCAGTGGTATTTTTTCCCTTTGATTCAAAGTTGTTTAACTCTTCATCCCGTAAAATAGCCAGCTCATAAACTTCTGCCATTTCCAAAGCTAGCTCTGGATTAGCTGCCCCCTTGGCATCTAGTAACGGTGGGGCGGGAGGCATCGTTAATTCTTGAGCATCTGCTCCTTGCAACTCATAAACAACCCCTGCCGTTGGAGCTTCCCACTGTCTAAAAGGTTCGGGGCAGGTAATCTCTGTTTCTTCGCCGTTTTCTACTTTGACTCTACTCCCTGAACGTACTCGATCAGAGAAAGGGTCAATAAAACCATCATCGATCGCCCGCCGTAGCTCGACAAAATCGAGCGGATCGTGCAGCAAACCTGTTTCTGACTCGTGAGGTAAACCCTTGGTAAAGGACATGAAGTACTTATCTCCTGCATACTTCTGTTCGTCTCCATTGGCTTTCTGCTCGGGGTGGAAACGACTTCGAGCTAGCTCTGCTGCCTCTAGACGAATAGCATAGGATTCTTGGCGGCGATCATTCATTTGAACCTCCTAACTGTTATCTCAGCTTAAAAGTGCGTGCAGCCCATAGATCCAAATTCAGGAGTTTGTCGAACTAGAATCTATGAGCCATTTTTCTGATACACCGTAATACAATCATATAATGCGCTTGATCTAACTCAACTTTAGGTTTATTTAAACAGTGTATAGTTGTATTACAAAATCTCCCTAACTGACGATTTCTGCCAGAGCTGGTTTTAGTTCAGGATACTTATAGCTAAAACCAGACTGCTGTGTTTGTTTGGGCAATACCTGCTGTCCTTCCAAAACGACGATCGCTCCATCGCCGAGCATTAATTCTAGGACAAAATCGGGTACAGGTAGCCAGGAAGGACGGTTCATTACCTCTCCTAAGGTCTGACACAGCTTGCCCATACGTACGGGATTAGGAGCAGTAGCGTTATATATTCCCGACATGCTGCTGTCTTCAACTGCCTGAGCAATTAGACCAACTAGATCGTCGCGGTGAATCCAAGAAAACCACTGTTTGCCACTACCGATTGGACCACCAGCAAACATTTTAAAAGGACCGATCATTTTACCTAATGCACCGCCGTTAGCCAGCACAATACCGATTCTGAGAATAACCAAGCGTACTCCGTATTCAGTTACTTTCTGTGCCTCAGATTCCCAACTTTGACATACCTGAGCCAGAAAATCTGTACCTGAACTACTGGATTCATCGAAGGCAGTGGTTTCACTTGTGCCATAGTAGCCGATCGCCGAGCCACTCACTAGTACTTGAGGCTTTGCCTCTGCCATGGCGATTGCTTCAACTAGTTTTCTCGTTCCTATTTGGCGGCTGTCGAGAATTTTCTGCTTTTGTTGAGGACTCCAGCGTTCAGCGATTGGCTCTCCCGCCAGGTTGATTACAGCATCGCAACCAGAAACGCTTTGTTGCCAGACACCTGATTCTTGAGGCTCATATTGAACTATTTCTAAGTTAGCAAAGGTAGAAGTTGGAAAGACTGTTTTTGCTTTGCTAGGGTTGCGGGTAAAGACCAGTATTTGGTGCCCTAATGTATTTAGCTGCTCTACTAAGCGACTGCCAACTAGTCCTGTTGCTCCCGTGATAGCGATTTTCATAAAATGTTTTTATTTTTTACTTTTTGCTTTAGATAATTATCTCGCGCAGAGACCCAAAGGCGCAAAGTAAGGTGCTTAGTTCGCTACAACTAATGCTAACCAAGATAGCTAAGAAGAGGTAGCAGAGATGGCAACAGTATCCTCATCTCAAATATTCTCATCTCTAGTTAGATGTAATGGATTCTGAACTGGAACCGGTGCATACTATGATATTCAAGACAAGGTGTACTTTAGCCTCACTGTCCAAATTTTGCTCTTGCTTGTTCGACAATTTCTGCCGTAACTTCTTCTAATTCTGCGGCACGGGCGATCGCCTCAATTTTCAGACGTGCTTGAGAACGAGCAAAGAAAGGGATCATTTTGAGCTTAACCTGGGCTTCTGGTGTCCAGATGAGGTCATTTAGGGGATCGAAGTAACTCATTAGTCAACTCCTGGTTAGGTTTAGGCTAATAATATTGTAGATTGACCGTTTTACTCAGATTTATTTAGCTTAGACAAAGTTAATCATTTTTCGCTGTTAGCTGGAAATTTTTCTCAGAGTGAGCCTTAGCTTTCATGTAATACGTCTGATGTGAATTGGTTTCGCTCTAATTTACTAATTTTTAGCTCTCAGCTTTCAGCTTTTAGCTCTTAGCTTTTAAGAAAACTCAGAAAACCAAGTTTTTTAGCTGGACAATCAATAAAATCTCATCTTTAAAGAACGTATTCAAAGGATTTTCAGATTTTTTAATTCACATCAGGCGTGTAATATCAGTATTTAAAAAGCGATCGCCTTTTCTAAGACAATCGCTAACTTGCTAGGGAAATAATTTAGCGGGGATTTATTCTCCTTCGCCACCCTGGATTTTTAGCATCAGGAAGCCCAGGCTAAGACCGCCTAAAACTAGAATGATCATTAAAATTAAGCCGTTGAACAGCATACTCTCAGCAGTCATATTTATTTCTCCTGTTTATTATTAGATTTTTAAATTTAAGAAAACGATCTGAATTTAAATTAGAGCTGTTAGCTTTTAGCCTTTAGCTGATAGCTAGTTCTGGCTTGCTGATAGCCGATAGCTGTTTAAATGTTTAATTCTCAACCATAATCAATAATAAGCATTTTAAATCATTAGGTTAGATCGTTCCTAGTTAATTATTTTGAATTTTATGTCTACTATTCCCAGTTTGGCTCTTACCCAAGGCGATCCTGCGGGGATTGGCTCAGAAATTATTCTCAAAGCGCTAGCCGATAAGTCTCTAACGGAACAAGCCCAAATTATGGTGATTGGCAATCGTCAACTGTTGCAGTTTACCTACGAGCATTTACTTCAGCAGACTAGTTTAACCGAGGCAGATTTGGCTAATCCGCAAACTCTTGCCATTTTGGATATTCCCATTGAGGATACAGTTACTTTGGGACAGGGGGATGCTATTAGCGGTGACTTTAGCTTCAACTGTTTACAAAAAGCGATCGCTCTAACCGTAGAGGGCAAGTTTCAAGGGATTGTTACCGCACCGATTGCTAAATCTCTTTGGAAAGCCGCTGGTCACGAATATCCAGGTCAAACAGAAGTGCTGGCACAGGGGGCAGGGGTAAATAAATTTGGCATGATGTTTGTTGGACAGTCGCCTCATACGGGCTGGATGCTGAGGAGTTTGCTGGTGACAACTCATATTCCTCTAGCAGAAGTAGCCCAGGCTTTGACTCCAGAATTGATGGATCGCAAGCTAGATCTTCTAATTAACTGTCTTGACCGTGATTTTGGCATCCGAGAACCAGAAATTACGATCGCTGGTTTAAATCCCCACAGCGGCGAAGCAGGACAGCTAGGTACAGAAGAACAAGACTGGTTATTAGATTGGTTGGCAGAGGCACGCAGAAAATACCCCCAGGTTCAGCTAACAGGTTTGATTCCTCCCGATACCATGTGGGTTAAACCAGGACAGGCTTGGTATGGCAATTATCAAACCGAACCAAAAACAGCAGATGCCTATTTAGCTTTGTATCACGATCAGGGCTTAATCCCCGTCAAGCTAATGGCTTTCGATGAGGCAATTAACACAACTATTGGTCTGCCTTTTATCCGCACCTCCCCCGACCATGGTACGGCATTTGACATTGCGGGGAGAGGAATTGCTAATGCTAGCAGTATGAAAGCTGCAATTGAACTAGCAACCCAGATTAGCCAGCAGAGGCTTAATCTGTTGACTGTTAACTAACATCACTTCTTGACAATCTTCGGTGCTGGTTTAGGAAAACTCTTGCGCCGATGACGATTGCCACCGCCGGAAGAAGAACGTTCGCGACGACCAAAATCTTCTTGGGGTGGTTCGTCGCTGTAGATATCCAAAAACACTGATTCATCATGAGCCGAGGCTGCGGTTTGAATTGTGGTTCTAATCGCCTGAATGTTACGACCACCACGCCCAAATACTTTACCGCGATCGCTTTTATCAAAAGCAACTCGAAGCCAAATCTTCTTACTCTGGGGATTGACTTCTGAGTTAAGGCTTAAACTTGCAGGATTTTCTAAAAAAGGTTCGATCAGAAAGCGGGCTAGTTTCTCATAATCAGGACTTGCTACTTTCTGATCGCCAGACAATTCGGTCTTATTTGGCATTTACTTGTTCAAAAACTTGAGCTTTGTTAAGAATGTTTCTTACAGTTTCACTAGGTTGTGCGCCCTGCTGGAGTCGTTTAACGATCGCAGGAACATTTAATCTAGTTTCATCTGTTCGGGGATTATAAAAACCGAGTTCTTCAATGGGGCGACCATCTCGGCGGGTTCTGCTTTCGATCGCCACGATACGATAGCTGACTTCTCTCTTTTTGCCGAAGCGTTTTAAACGTAATTTGATCATGGGCTAGGTAAATTTGTCCTTTACGATTGTAATCTATCTCTTTATTTTTTCTTGGTAATTAACCAGGGCAATCTCTTATTCTACAGCGTACCGAAGCCTTTTTTCTTCTTTTTTTTCTTTTTTCTCCGTCCTGGGCTAGGATAATCGCCCATGCCAGGCATACCCATACCAGGCATTCCACCCCCCATACCA
>JBCCNG010000301.1:0-5812 GCA_039025955.1 Cyanobacteria bacterium P01_C01_bin.72
GTTTTTTTATCAGAGGCTCGCTAGATTTTGCTTGGTCGCCTGCTGTGTATTCCATAATTACTATGTTGGTTCTGCTATGCAACTAAACTGTTTAGTTCAACTATTGCCATGATAAACTAAACTGAGTAGTTTAGCAATATATTTTTTAATTTCTCATTCACATGACCTATATTGATCGCAATTCTGAGGGAACAAAATCCGAGGCGAAAACCGCGGCTATCTTAAAGGGAGCAATGCAGGAGTTTCTGAAAAATGGCTACGCTGCCACTAGTATGGATAAAGTAGCCAAGTCAGCAGGAGTTTCTAAGGCGACGGTATATAGTCACTTTGGAGATAAAGAGAATTTATTCAACGTCGTCATTAAAGACCTAGCCCGAGATAAATTCAACAGCCTAATGAGTTTGGAGGAGCCTCAATTGCAGGGACAAGACCCCAAAAAAGTGCTGACGATGATGGCAACTAAAATGCTTGAAGATGCTCAAGGCGATCGCGCTTTCCAAAATTTTATCCGTATTATTATCGGTGAATCGGGGCGTTTTCCCGAACTAGCACAGGCTTATGTCCGTAATGTAGCCCAGCCAGCAATTACAACCCTAACCAAATACTTTGAATCCCATCCAGAACTTGAATTAAAAGACCCTGAAGCGGCAGTGAGAGTTATGGTGGGGACGATGGCATACTTTATCATGTTGCAAGAAATGATGCACGGTAAAGATATTATTCCTCTAGAGGGCGATCGGGTCATTAGCACTTTAACCGATTTAATTACTCAATCTCGTCCAGAGTGCAGCTGATGTTGAGCAGTTGTGACAAGTTGAAAGTCGAGCTGAGAATCTAATTCACACTAGGCGTAATGTATTAAAATTAATTGAAACGACTATAAATATGACTTTAGCCACCTTAAACAGCTCTCTGTCTTCAGAAGAAGCTCTTTCTTTAGTTGATTTTGCGATCGCCCAATCTCAAGCTGATGGAGTTTTTATTAGTCTTAGTGCCAGTGAAACCGCCCTCAGTCGCTTTTCGGAAAATCAAATCAGTCAAAACGTCCGCAAGAATACCTTTAGCCTAACTGTCACCAGCTATTTTGGTAAACGTAGCGCCTCTGCTTCCACCACAGAATTTGACCGAGATGCGATCGCCCAAACTTTAAAACGTGCCGAAGATCTGGCTCGTATTGCCCCCGAAGATCCCGAATGGGTGGAGTTATTACCCAGTCAAACCTACAGTGATCGCACTCCTGCTTTTGATCAGACTACTGCTACACTCTCTCCCATTGCTAAGGGCGAAATGATTCAGCAGGTATGTGCTTTAAGCCAGGATGCGGGGG
Organism: Cyanobacteria bacterium P01_C01_bin.72; assembly: GCA_039025955.1. GTDB lineage: Bacteria > Cyanobacteriota > Cyanobacteriia > Cyanobacteriales > Xenococcaceae > Waterburya. The sequence continues at coordinate 1,328 of JBCCNG010000301.1, forward strand.
TAAACGGTTCGGGAACTCTCAGTTTTAAAGTTTCTCTGGACGTAATTGGTAATTCTGCTGGTTTAAGAGGTTGCGATCGCACTACGGAAGCTGACTTTAGCTACACCGCCAGGATTGATAATGGCTCTAGCTGGAATCGCTGCACCGCCTGGAGTATTGACCAGCTACCAGTAAAGGATTTGACACAAAAAGTAATTGATAGAGCGATCGCCTCCTGCAATCCCCAAGATATTGCACCAGGGGACTATACAGTAATCTTTGAACCTGTTGCTTTTGCTAGCCTTTTGCCTTGGGTTGTTTGGAATCTCGATGCTCGTGCGGCTGATGAGGGGCGCTCATTCATGTCCCGTCGCGATGATCAGGGTAAGCCCATCGGTAACAAAGTAGGAGAACAGCTATTTAATCCTCTGGTTCAAATACAGCGCGATCCTGCCCATCCTCTCTTACAGGGCGATCGCTTTTTTGGCAACGGCTTAAGCAACAATCAACTAGATATTGTTCGAGACGGTATTCCTCAGACTCTTTCCTACAGCCGCTATTGGGCAAAAGAACAGCAGCGTGAGCCGACAGGAACAATTTATCCCATCGTTATGACTGGCTCAGATCAAAGTGTTGCCGATCTAATTGCCACTACCGAAAAAGGAATCCTGGTTACTCGCGCCTGGTATGTACGCTATGTTAATCCTCGTACTCTGGAGGTGACAGGTATGACTAGAGACGGCACTTTCTTGATTGAAAACGGCAAGATATCTCATCCAGTTAAAAACCTGCGCTTTAATCAGTCTCTACCAAACATGCTCAACAATTTAGTGGCGGTAAGCAAAGCCCAACGCTGTGGCGGCAACGTTATTCCTGGCTGTAAAGTCGAGGATTTCCACTTTAGCAGCATTACTGACAGTATTTAGCAGTAGACAAAATAATAAATGCCAGAATTTGCGTCTTTAACAATTACGCTTATAATCACGCTCTTTGTAGTGTGTGGTTGCAGTCATCCTAAATTATGCTGATTTTACAAGAATAGTTAAATGCACTTTAAAACAGTGGCGTTGCACAAGAGAAGGATGATTTATAAAAATATTTGAGTCATACAGTAAGTTTGAAAAGCTGATAGCTAATAGCTACGAGCAGAAGCATATTGTCCTAAAGGATAAGCTACGCAAATACGTCATGCGTTAAATTAGCAACGCCAAAACAGTTTTAAGCAGCGCAATTTTGAATGGGATTAACTTTATTTAGCTGTCTACTGCTTTTGGGCGGCATTGCTAAGCCATAGTTGTGATGAAAATCCTGCTGTACTTTGTAAGTTAAACGAGGAGAAACTTGACGTACAATCTGAGCTAGTAAGCGATCGCCTGTTGCCTGGATCAGACTAGCAGATAACTTGCCGATAAACGAGGGAAACTCAACCCTAACTTTAAGATCCAAATCCCCATGAACTTCTGTAATGCGATCGGGAATAGGTGTCTGCTGACCAAAAAAGCCCTTTGTTTTGCTTTGCACCGAATCACCTGCTACTTCTGACAATTTCATACAGGCGTTGTAATTAACCTCATATCCTTCATCAGAGTTGGGAATAGGAATAGTCTGCATTAGATAAACCCGATCTACTGGAGGATTTAACACTACGCCTATTTTAGGTTCTACCTCATAGCCAAATGAGCCAAATTTACCTACAGTTAGGATGTAGCCATTATCAGTCAAAGGTTCTACCTTCATCGGCTGGGCGCAACGACAAAACCAGCCTTCGTGAGCGTTAAGATATGCAGCCACGGTTTCTACGTCGCTATACATATCCATTCGTCCTTGAAAACTAACGTTAAAGACAAATGCTTTTTGCTGTTCAGCACAGTCAATATAGGTAAGCTGCATAGAGTTAGAGTCAGGAATTTCTAAGATATTTTGTGGGTGATTAACAAAATTAGATTGCATGTCGTTTTTAAAATTAACTTTTTATCGCCAACCTATACTGTTAATATAATTACAATAAAGGGGTTAATAATCAGCTAAACATTGTTTTGTAGAGATAGCTGTGATTTAGATTTCTATGGAAGTATTTGTTGCTGGAGCTACAGGAAAAACTGGGAGACATATTGTAAGACAGTTAATTGATGCTGGTGTTCCTGTCACAGCGCTAGTGCGAGATCTGGAACGAGGTCAAACTATCTTGCCTCAAGGTGTGGTACTGCTTGAGGGAGATGTTCTCAAACCAGCTACCTTTAAATCTGCGCTCTCTAGTTGTAATGTCTTAATTTGTGCTACTGGTGCTAGTCCTAGTCTTGATCCGACAGGTCCTTATCAAGTAGACTACGAAGGAACAAAAAACTTGGTTGATGCTGCCCAAAAACAGGGGATAGAACACTTGGTGCTGGTATCTTCTCTCTGTGTATCTAAATTTTTTCACCCCTTAAATTTGTTTTGGCTGGTACTGTACTGGAAGAAGCAGGCGGAAAAATATATTCAGGCTAGCGGTATCCCCTACACCATTGTTAGACCTGGTGGACTTAAAGATGAGGACAACGACGACAATATTGTTATGTCTACCGCTGATACGCTATTTGAGGGCAGTATCCCCCGTCCTAAGGTAGCTCAAGTCTGTGTGGAAGCATTATCTCAGCCCGAAGCAAAATCAGCCATTGTGGAAATAGTTGCCAGTCCAGAAGCTGAGAGTAAATCTTGGTCGGAGTTATTTGCCAGCGTTACTTAGGGTTTGCTGAAAAACTTGGATTTGACAAGATATCTGTTGAAAAGCTCTTAGCTTGTAAGAAAATAGAGCAGCGCGTATGCGCACAAAGGCGCTTAGTTCTAAAGGATAAACGACGCAAATACGTCATACGTTAAATTAGCAACACCAAAAAATGGATCGGCCACAAATTCCTGCTCACTGTTTAACTAATCTAGTCAACAGAAGAAATTTAATCCGACCCAAATAAATTAGGGCGTGTTATCAATTGAGGGGAAGAATGCTCTTTTTTTTAATTGATGACACGCCTTAAGCTTAAAAGCGAGTTTTAGCTAAACTCTATGCTTTTTTCACATTATTAGCTGCTATGCCCAAAATAGGCGCACCACACATTTTTAACTGCTCTACCGCCTTCGCCAACAAAGTTTTATCAATCTTACCTAAGCCTGTCACCAAAACTACGCCATCAGTTTTAGCTGCTAAAAGATTGACATCGGCATAGCCGACAACGGCGCACATGTCGTAGATCACCAGGTCGAAGTTTTCTTTCAACTCCTCCATCAAGAGATGCATCTCCCCTGATGCCAGTAAACGGCTACTTTCTTGGCTCATCAACTCATCAAAACCAGAACTCAGAATATAGAGATTATCGTCCGTAGGGGATTTTCTAACGTGTTTAAGTGCCAAACTTGAACCTTGCTGACTGAGAATATTTTTCAGACCAACCTCAGATTCTAAGCCTAAGCTTTCAGTCAAACGCACTTTGCTGCGAACATCCGCATCCACCAACAGAACTCTTCTACCCATTGATGCCGCAGCCCGAGCGAGATTGAGCGCCACGGTAGATTTCCCTTCTCCAGAAACAGCAGAAGTAATGGCGATCGCTCTCAGGTTAGTATCAAACTTCAGAAACTCCGAGTCAGTGCTAAAGTTGAGCAAACCTAAATTAGCTGCAAAAGAGCGAAATGCTTCGATGGAAGAAGAGAACACTCCTGGTAAAGCCAAAGTCTCTGCTGTATCAGGTTCACGATACAAATCAGTGAAATTATCAGAATTATTAGAAGGTGGTAGCTGCTTAAGGTTGGCAGTCTTGTTTTGAGGCACTAAAGCTCGCTGTTTAGTTTCAGGGGTGTGGGGGATATTACCCAAAACAGGTAGTTTGGTAACTTCCTCAACTGTGCCAGGAGTATAGACAATTTTCTGACTCTTATCTAGCATCAAAGCCATGCCAATTCCCAGCAGTAAGCCAAAGCTAGACCCCAAAAATAAACGATTGCTAGGACTGAGGTCTCGGTTGATTGGTTCTCCTGCTGGTGCGAGAAGTTCCCAGGGCGTGCCTTGTCTAGCAGCATCAATCAGTAAAGCATCCCGCTTTTGAGTATATTGATTGAGATCGGCTCTAGCGGTCTTGAGCTGCTGTTCTAGCTCATTATAATTGTTGGCAATGGTAGACCAAGTTTTTATTTCCGACTGTAGTCTAGCTGTTTCTCTTTGCGCCACTCGCTGGCGACTTTCCAAAGCGATAATGTCGTTAACGAGCTTTTGACGAATAGCTTGCGTAGCCTGTTTGGTTAGACCCTCAATTCTCTGTCTTTCTTCCTGCAAAATCTGCATTTCTACAGCTCTATTGGAGAAGATTGCCGACTTGCGACCAATTTCAATATCAATTTCTCTCAGTTGGTTCAAGAGTCCTTGATATCTTGGAGTAGCTAGTTCCATTGCTGTGGGAGAAGAGGTAGGCTGGAAAGTCAATTCTCGATCCAAGTTTCTTAATTTGGAACGCAACTGCTGTAGTTCGTTCGCCA
>JBCCNG010000302.1:0-5796 GCA_039025955.1 Cyanobacteria bacterium P01_C01_bin.72
ACCGCTAACTTAGACCATGTGGAAATTAATTAGCACGACCATAACTTTTAATAAAGTGCTTATGCATCCGAAATTTGATTTCAAACTTAATTTGAGCCAAATACCAAAATTTAAGCAGATATTAGCGGCATTAATCGCCTTTGTGTTGATAGTTACCACTGCCTCTCCTAGCCTCAGCCAGAGTAGAGAGAATTACGGCGAGGCACTACAGAAATCTATTTTATTTTACGAAGCGCAGCAGACAGGCAAACTACCAGAATGGAATCGTTTTCCCTGGCGAGGAGATTCGACCCCGAATGATGGATCTGATGTCGGCTTAGATCTGAGTGGCGGTTGGGTTGATGCTGGAGATAATGTCAAGTTTAATTTTCCCCTGGCATTTAGCGTGGTTAATTTAGCCTGGGGGGGAATTGAATATGAGGATGCCTACCGCGCGTCGGGTCAAATGGAGCATTTGTCACAGAATATTAAATGGGCAACAGATTATTTGCTCAATTCCTTTGCTAATGACAATCCTGGGGAGTATGTGCTTTACGGACAGGTGGGTAATGGCAAGCTGGATCATAAATGGTGGGGACCATTGGAGGTAGTACATCACGAGATGGAACGACCAGCCTATAAAATTGACACTAGCTGTCCTGGCTCGGATTTAGCGGGAGAAACTGCTGCGGCGCTGGCTTCTAGCTCAATTTTGTTTCGCAACGGTGGCGATCTTGCCTATGCCGACTTACTAGTGCAAAAAGCCGAACGACTCTATGATTTTGCCGATCACTATAGGGGTAAATACTCCGACTGTCTGGCAGAGGCAAACCCTTTCTATACCTCTGTTAATGGCTACCAGGACGAATTGGTTTGGGGCGCAATTTGGCTACACAAGGCAAAACAGGCTCAGGGAGATAACTCAGGAGCATATTTAGCTAAGGCTGAGGCGGAATATATCAACATGACTAAACCCTATGACTATACTTATCAGTTTGACGATAAGTCTTATGGTACTTATGTTTTACTGGCTCAAGCTACAGGTAAACCAGAGTATCAAAAACGTGCCGAAGCTTGGCTTGACTACTGGACTATTGGTCATCAGGGACGACGAATCACCTACAGTCCTGGTGGCTTGGCATTCCTGGTTAAGTGGGCTTCCTTGCCTTTGAGTGCCAATACTAGTTTTGTTGCCTTTATCTATAGTGATTGGCTCAAGTCTCAGGGAGAAGTGCAGAAGGCGCAGCTTTATTTTGATTTTGGTGTCAGTCAAATCAACTATATATTAGGCGCGAACCCTTCTAACCGTAGCTACCAAATTGGCTATGGCGAAAATTCGCCGCAAAATCCCCATCATCGCACTGCCCATGGTAGCTGGCTCAATAATATGTCCGAACCTGCCGCTACGAATAATCTGCTGATGGGGGCTTTAGTTGGTGGTCCCGATCAACAGGATAACTGGTTGGATGATCGCTCTGACTGGGTTAAAAATGAAGTGGGTGTGGGTTACAATGCTGGTTTCACAGGCGCTTTAGCCAGGATGTATGCTGAGTTTGGTGGTGAACCATTGGCAGAAATTTCTTTTCCCCAGACAAATCAGCCAGAGATCTACGTGGAAACTCAGGCTTCAGGGACAAAACAATCGACTAAGCTAGATTTAGCGATCATTAATCGTTCCTATGCTCCAGCTAGAGGAATTGAGCATCCTGTAGTACGAATCTTCTATCAAACAAACTCTAAAGCAGGGTCAGATTTAGCCGTATCTGCCATCTCACAAGACTGTCCGACAAATTCCATTTCTTCCCCGATTAAGTCAGCCAATGGCGGCTATTACACTCAGGTAAGCTGTGAAGGAACAACAATTTATCCTGGTGGCGCAGAGCATTATCAAAAACAAATAACCGTTAAGCTAGTTGCCAAGTCTAGTGGCGGTTTACTTTCTAGTCTCAACGGTATGTTTGGTAAACCAATTCAAATTGCCAGAATCTGTCTGTATGACGGGGATGAGCTACTGTGGGAATCAAAGTAGGGCAATCAATTTCTCTCAAATAAATCAACTAAATTGGCGATAAATATTATAAATCGGGGAGATATTCCTCATATTTATTATGAGTATTAAATCCAGGAATATCTTCTTTGAATTCCGCAGGAATACTGTACTTATCTTCTGTATACTCTTCTCTGACTAAAGCGATCGCCTTATAGGGTTTTTCCCATTTTTTGAGCAGCTTTACTAGCTGTTCAAATTCTAGATAGGATTTACCGTGACGGTTGGTTAAACCAATCACCTGTAAGATTTTGGCATAGGCTTGAGGAGTACTAGCCTCTGGAGCAATCCCAATAATAGGACCCAGTTTTTCAAAGCTTTCATAATGTTCTAAAACAGGAGAAACTAGATCCTTACTTTCGATTAGATCTTTACCTTCCAAACCTTCGACAATATCAGCCACGTTTTTGAGAATCGAAAAATCCTGTAGCTCGTAATGCTTGAATAAGGCGAGTAACTTCAACCCCAGTTCATATTTACTCAGAATAGTTAGTTCTTTAGTGTAGGTATCGAGCGCCTCTCTACCCTCTTCTGTCGTAACTAGAGGTAAGATTTCTGTTTTTTTCTTTTTAAGCAGCTTGACAAAAGCCTCGCGATCAATTTCAGCCTCCAGATTTTCGGCAACGTAACGATAAAACTCTTGTTGCTTGCGACTACGATAGCGCAATTCAGTTTGTTCTAGCCGCAAGAAACTCTTTTGAGCAATAATACCTGCCTGAAGCAGATCGACACAGTTACTCAAGCCCTGGTAGCCCTCAGCTTCTTTTGCCATGTTAATCTTGATACGCAGTAACAGTAAAAACTCCTCATTGCCAAACTTCTGATTATTGATCTTCTCAGCTTTATTGCCAATTAGAGTAATCTCCTTAAAAGAACGAGCATGAAGATTTACCGAGCCTTCTGGGACTTTTGGCTTGCCGAACTTCTCTTGATAGTTGCTGGTAAATGTTCCCACAATGCCTTTAACAATTGGCGTACCGATCAGAAAAATCAATATTGTTCCTGGGATGCCCACCGTGAGCAACTTAAAAGCCATATCCCCTGATATGCCAACATCTTCAGCAATATAAGAGCGCTTCTTGCCGACTATCTTACTTAGCTGCTTGAGCTTTTTTAAATCCTGAACATTAAAATTCTGCTGCTGTAAAGTATTAAGCATCTCTTCTTTAGTCAAATCGCGATCGTCAACTATTGTCTTAATCGCCTCTAAATCTTCCAAGCTTTCCACGTTAAAATTCTCTGCTTGTAGACGCTCCAGCATGTCTTCATTCTTGGTCAGTTCCTCAAGCTGCTTCAACTCCTCTAATTCCTTGATCTCCTGCTGTCTATTTTTGAGCGCGTCGATCATCTCCTCTGGAGATAAATCTGGTTCGGGTTCTTGCTCTTGCTGAGATTCTGTTCCTGTTAACTTTCTAATCTTGTCTATTTCACCATCAATTGTCTTCTGTCTCTCTTGCAAAGCATCTAGCATTTCTTGATCGCTATCTTGTGCTATTAGCAATGGTTTGGTGGCGGCGTAAGAAACATCAACAGCAGTTAAACCCAAAATCAAGCAAATTGTCGCCCAGGAAATACATTGCAGCTTCGCCATAATATTATTAAAAACACTATCTAGTGCTATAGTTCCCATTAAATAATCAACATTCACTATTTCACTAGTGTCCTTTTGCCCGTTGTTCTACTCTTGCCAACTTCGATCCAGATAGTCCCAAATTGTGTAAAAATGCAAAGCGTGTTAGTCACATCTTCAGTCGAACAAATTAAAACTCCTACGGCGATCGCTCTTGGTAATTTTGATGGCATTCATCAGGGGCATCGTTTGGTGCTACGCTCAATTAAAGATTCTGGGTCAGTAGAGCAAATCGCTAATGCTTGCCCTTCTGTCGTTAGTTTTATTCCCCATCCCCGTGAGTTTTTTACTGGCACAAAACTCCAGTTACTAACCCCTGTAGAGCAAAAAGCAGAACTACTATCAGATCTGGGTATTGAACAGCTAATCTTGCTGCCTTTCAACCAAGCTTTAGCCGAGCTTTCTCCTCAGCAATTTGTGGCACAAATATTAGTTCAGCAGCTAAAAGCAGTTTCCATTAGCGTTGGCACAGATTTTCGTTTTGGCTATCAAAGACAGGGTACAGGGGAAGATCTCCAGCAGATTGGCGCTGGCTATGGCATTAGCGTCAAGCTAAATCCACTACACAAATATGGCGATCGCCAGAATCAGCAAGTCCGCGTCAGCAGTTCTCTAATTCGTCGGGCATTAACAGCAGGAGATATGGAGACTGCTAACTTTATGTTGGATAGAGCGTACTGTCTTTGGGGAACGGTGGTTACAGGACAGCAGCTAGGTCGGACAATTGGTTTCCCTACGGCAAATTTAAAGCTCCCAGAAGAGAAATTTTTACCCCGTTTTGGCGTTTATGCCGTAAATGTCTTGTTAGAACAGACGACAGTTAAAGGGGTGATGAACATCGGCTGTCGTCCTACGGTGGCAGGAGAGTCGCCCACAATTGAGGTGCATTTACTAAATTGGTCTGGGGATCTATATGGCAAAACTCTTAAAGTAGAGTTATTAAGGTATTTACGTCCCGAACAAAAATTTGATTCGGTAGAAGCTCTCAAGCAGCAAATTACTCAAGATTGTCAGTCGGTATTGAACAATTAAGTCCTTCCACTGGATTAAATAGTTAAATGTTAAATGCTCAATGTTAAATGCTCAGATATGGAAGAATCAATAACTCAAACTCAAATAAAGAGCTTTATCCAGCCTGGAGTTTTGTGGTCAAAAACTACCCAGCAAACAGAATTTGCTCGACAGTGCGGGGCGCTTAAGTCGATTGAAACTGAATATCATCTGATCCAGCAACAAGATATATCCTTTGTAGTGCGTACTCTGTCCAACATAACTCGTAAAGAACAGGCGCGAAGTAAACAGCAGCGGCAGGAACACAAAACAGGCAAGCGAATAGATCCCTTTTTACCCTACGAAACAGATTTATTTGTCGGCGATCTTTCTGATTCTCATATTTGTCTGCTGAACAAATTTAACGTAGTTGATAACCATCTGTTGATCGTAACTCGTGATTTTGAGGCACAGACAGACAGATTAAACTTAGCCGACTTTACTGCTTTGGCGATTTGTTTGCAAGAAATAGACGGACTAGCATTTTTTAATGGAGGTAGAGCTGCTGGTGCTTCTCAGAGTCATAAACATCTACAGCTAATTCCCCTACCTTTTCTGGCGGATGTAGTAGAGCGACCTTTAGAATCAGCGATCGCCAATACGATTTTCCGTAACTCTTTCGGTCAAATAGACAGTTTTCCTTTCCGCCATGGCATTGCCACTTTAAATTTGACTGCGGATAGTTCGACTCAATCTATCGCCGCAACCCTGCTGCAAAAGTATCATGCCTTACTGAATTATGTTGGCTTTAAAGTGGATTTCCAGCATCAACAACAGCCAGGAGCATACAATTTTCTGGCGACTAAAGACTGGATGATGATTGTACCGCGATCGCGTGAGTCTTTTCAGAATATCGGCATCAACTCCCTGGGCTTTGCTGGCTCATTGTTTGTACGAGATCGCTCTTCGCTAGAGTTCTTAAAAGAATTGACTCCCCTCAAACTACTAACGGAGGTCGCCTGCATTTAAAGAGCCAGTCCAGATTTCAGATAAACTGGAACGGGCGATCGCCAAAAACTAAAAGCTAAAGACTATATCATTAATATCGCAGTACGTGGATTGGTTAGGACAAGCTAAATTACTAGTTCGT
>JBCCNG010000303.1:0-5784 GCA_039025955.1 Cyanobacteria bacterium P01_C01_bin.72
CGGCACTGCTACCGCCAGAAATCATATGATGTCCCATAATAGCCGCCCCCGCACTAGTTCCTGCCAGGCTAATTTCTCGCTTTTGCGCCCGTTCCACAATGCGATCCATTAAAATCGTCTCTGCGGTTTGCTGGCAGATACGATTTTAATGGATCGCATTGTGGAACGGGCGCAAAAGCGAGAAATTAGCCTGGCAGGAACTAGTGCGGGGGCGGCTATTATGGGACATCATATGATTTCTGGCGGTAGCAGTGCCGAGTGCCCCAATCGCGCCTTGGTGGATATGGCAAAAGGTCTAGATATTATTCCTGGAGTGTTGATCGATCAGCACTTTTACAATCGCAATCGTCTGGCGCGTTTATTAAGTGCAGTTTGCGCTCATCCTGAACTTATAGGGATTGGTATTGATGAAGATACCTGCGCCATGTTTGAAAGCGACGGTATGATTCAGGTCATTGGCAAGGGAGCAGTGACTATTGTTGATGCCCAGCAAATGTCTTACTCCAATCAGGCTCATGCTTCTGGCTCTCAACCATTAAGTATGCACAACCTCAAGCTGCATGTCTTGGGCTATGGCGATCGCTATGATTTACGGCATCATGAACCCCTCAAATAGTTGCCAGAGTTAGCCAGCAGAAAATTGCTGACCATGAGTAAATTGTTCACCAAGAACAGTTTGTAGGCTAGTGCAAACGAGATGATGGGGCAATATTTTGCCCTCTCTTAATGCTGAATCATAATCAAAAACAGCAAAAACCATGAGAATTTTAAAGACTCAGACCCTACGCGGCCCAAACTACTGGAGTATCAGACGCAATAAGCTGATTGTGATGCAGCTTGCTCTAGAAGAGTTGACCGAAAAAATGTCTAGCGAAATTCCTGGATTTTATGAAGGTATAGTTCAAGTCTTACCTAGCCTCATGGAACATCACTGTTCTCGCGGTCATCGCGGAGGGTTTCTGGAAAGAATTAAAGAAGGCACTTTGATGGGTCATATTGTCGAGCATGTTGCCCTCGAACTTCAGGAATTAGCTGGGATGCCAGTGGGTTTTGGGCGCACAAGAGAAACCTCCACTCCAGGGGTGTTCAATGTGGCATTTGAATATGTCGAAGAACAAGCAGGACGCTATGCAGGCAGAGCCGCTGTCAGATTATGTCGCTCAATAGTCACTACAGGAACATACCCCGCTGCCGAGCTAGAGCAGGATCTGAGTGATTTACGAGAACTTTATGCCAATACTGCTTTAGGTCCTTCTACCGAGACAATCATTAAAGAAGCCGAAGCGCGTAAAATTCCCTGGATGTGGCTCAGTGCCAGAGCAATGCTGCAATTGGGTTATGGAGCAAGACAGAAGCGGATTCAGGCAACTTTGAGTCACAATACCAGTATCCTGGGAGTGGAGCTTGCTTGTGATAAAGAAGGCACAAAAAACATCTTGGGTAATGCGGGAGTTCCTGTTCCTAAAGGAACAGTAATTGAATATTTAGATGAATTAGACCAGGCGATCTCTGATGTAGGGGGGTTTCCCATTGTAATTAAGCCTTTGGATGGCAATCATGGTCGTGGTATCACGATTAACGTTAACGGCGATCAGGAGGCTGAAACAGCTTATGATTTGGCGAGTAAAGCTTCCAAAACTCGTTCGGTAATCGTCGAACAATATTATCAGGGCAACGATCACCGAGTACTGGTAATCAACGGTAAGGTAGTGGCAGTGGCGGAGCGAGTCCCCGCCCACGTTATCGGTAATGGTAAAGACACGATTGAGGAGTTAATCTCTCAAACTAACCAAGATCCTAGACGTGGTAACGGACATGACAATGTTTTGACCAAAATTGTTATTGATCAAACTTCCCAGGCTGTTCTGGCGAAACAAGGCTATAGTTTAGATTCGGTGCTACCAGCTCAAGAAACCGCCTATCTACGTGCCACTGCTAATCTCAGCACTGGCGGAATCGCCATTGATCGCACCGATCAGATTCATCCTGAGAATGTCTGGCTTGCTCAAAGAGTCGCCAAAATAATCGGTTTAGATATCGCGGGGATTGATATTGTTACTGCCGATATTAGTAGACCTCTAAGGGAAACCAAAGGCGTGATCGTTGAAGTTAATGCTGCTCCGGGTTTTAGGATGCACGCAGCCCCCAGTTATGGACTACCTCGCAATGTTGGGGCATCGGTGCTGGAAATGCTCTTTCCCGAGCAGACTCCCAGTCGTATTCCCATTGTTGCCATCACGGGGACAAATGGCAAAACTACTACCACCAGATTAACTGCCCATATCTATCGTCAGACTGGTAAGGTTGTTGGCTTTACAGCTACTGACGGAATCTATATCCAAGAGTACTTGGTTGAACAGGGGGACAATACAGGACCTTACAGTGCAGGAGCAATTCTCAAAGATCCCACGGTAGAAGTTGCGGTTTTGGAAACTGCTAGAGGGGGAATTCTGCGCTCTGGACTGGCATTTGATAGCTGTGATATCGGCGTGGTGCTAAACGTGGCGGCAGATCACCTGGGTTTGGGTGGCATTGACACAATTGAACAGATGGCAAGGGTAAAAGGGGTTGTCGCCGAGACAGTTAAGGCTGATGGCTACGCTGTGTTAAATGCCGATGATCCTTTAGTGGCGGCGATGGCGGACAAGGTTCGCTGCAAGGTTGCTTATTTTTCGATGAATCCCGATCACCCACTGATTATGGAACATTCCCGCCGTAATGGGCTAGCGGCAGTTTATGAGAATGGCTATCTTTCGATTTTAGAAGGAAAATGGACTCTCAGGATTGAGCAAGCGGTCAACATCCCCATGACGATGGGAGGGAAAGCGCCCTTTATGATTGCTAACGCTCTGGCTAGCTGTCTGGCTGCCTTTGCTCAGGGAGTTGATATCGAACAAATTCGTCAGGGAGTTCGTACTTTTCAGATGTCGGCAGAGCAAACCCCTGGCAGAATGAATCTGTTTCATGTTAAGGATTATCAGGTATTAATCGACTATGCTCACAATCCCCACGGGTTCAAGGCTGTAGGAGACTTTGTGCGTAATTGGGAGGGGACAAAAATAGGCGTAGTTGGCGCTCCAGGCGATCGCCGTGATGAAGATTTAGTCCAGATGGGCAATCTTTCTGCTAAGATTTTTGACCACATTATTATCAAAGAAGATCAAGATACCAGAGGCAGAGTTTGCGGGGAGGTAGCCGATTTGATCCAAAAAGGAATTTATCAGGTAAGTGTGGACAAAACTTATGAAATTATCCTCGATGAAACAGATGCTAGTGCCAGGGCTTTAAGCCTAGCTCAGGCAAACAATTTAGTGGTAATTTTTCCTGAGAAGATTGAGCCCGCGATTAAGCAAATCAAACAATATATTCAGCAGGGATCATTAAACTGATATAGTCATTTTAAATAAGAATGAGATAAATCAAACTCGTACAAACTTTTTCTAATCCCTAACTCCCAATCCCTAGTCCCGCACAAGCCGAAGGCTTGCCAGTCCTAAAGGATATTTCGATCCCGCTTGACGGGACACCTTCGGATATCGTCTGCGAGCGCAAAGCGCCCTGGTCAGCGCGTACGCTCTGCGCTGACCCCCGAATGAGCAGATCAGAATGTATCAAAGTTAATCTAAACGACTATAAGTAGCTCCAACTCAATATAATCGTTCTAATTAATTTCTTTATAGAGCGTTGTTGTATAAATTAAACAAGACAAAAAGCAAATATAAAAAGTATGGAAAATGAAGTTATCCCTTTTGCGATTGGTGTCGCCTTGCTAGTCGGCTACCTCTGTTTCTCTGCCGCCACAGAAATGGGAACAAAGCTACCTTGGAAAAAATAAATCTAGCGAGACTGGTTTTACAACCGTTTTCAGTTGAATAGACTACGTATTTAATTAGGGCTTACTGAAAAAGTCTGAGTAAGGCAAAAAAGAGAGTTAAATTGAAAATGGAAGTTAAGAATCAGGGAGTAAAACAAGTTACGAAATGATGTTTTTGAGTGAAAAAAGCTGACAGGAAACTTCTGTGAGAGGAAAAATTAGGGCAAAAATCAAACAAAAGAACCAAAAACGGCTTCCATAACAGTTCGAGGTTCATCACCAAAAAAGTAATCGCAATAGTACTTTCAGCAGTATCAGAGAGTTGAGCCATGATCCGACTGAGACTGAAGCGCCTCTTCGCCTGCCCAAATTTACCTTCAATCGCATTTCGGAATCTGTAATCCTCACGTCGTTGCTGAATCAGCTCGGGTTGAAGAGACTCAGCAGGTCGTCCCAAAGGAGGTGCGCTAATTCTGATTCCCCGCGCTTTACAGAAAGCTCTGTTAGCTCTGGTGGGATAAATGCGATCGACATGAATGGACTCAGGATAGCAACCAAATCGCTGTTTATACTGTTCTACTTGTAGTTCTAAGTCTTGGGATTCATTAAAATTGTCCCAACTGAGATGATCCAAAAAACAGTAACCATCACTGTAACTCACAGAAATTTTGGCTCCAAATTCCACAGGAGTTCCCGCTTTTCCTCGAACCAAAGGGCGTATATGAGGTTGAGTCAGACTGACAATTCGGTCGTCTATACGACGAGTATGACTCTCATACATGGTTTGCTGTTGTCTAAATAGTTCCTGGACAACTAACAACATTCGATAACTTTGTGGTTTGAGTTCTGATAAGCTTGCTCCTGTGGCTAAAAGAGTATCTATGTGACCGAGATTCCGTCTGAGATAAGCTAACTGTTTTCCAATTGCTTTGCGCCGTTTTTTGTGACGAGGGCGACGCTGTTTACTGATTGCTAAATAGTCTTTTCTCGCTTTTTGGCGATAAGTTCTCGGTTTCCTGTCGAACTTGTTTTGGACTTGTTCATACAATCTGTCTAAGATTTTTTCTGTGTGTTCTCTAGCTTGATTCAACAACTTAAGATCTGTTGGATAGCTAATATCTGCAGGAGTGCAGGTGGCATCAAGAATGAGTTTTCCTTGATTTTGTGAAGATAACGCTTCTCCTTCTTCTGTATTGTTGGCTTCTGTTTTCTGCTTCTGTTTTTCTTTCTGGGCTTTTCTTTCTTTTATCCTTTGTTTCAAGACTATTTGCTGGTTAATTTTCCCCACTAGTTCTCGATTTAATCTTTTGCGGAAATGCACGAACATCGAGGCTTCAAACGGTGCTTTATTGCTATACTCTGTTAACCCTAAAAAGTACTGTAGATAAGGATTTTCTCGAATTTGCTCTACTGTTTCTTCATCACTTGTTCCCAGACGCTCTTTGATGATTAATGCCCCCAGTGCCATCCGAAATGGTTTAGCTGGCGCCCCCATCGTCGAACTAAACTGGCTGGCATATTCTGATTCAAAATCTGACCATGGAATCAGTTTTGCTAGTTTTACCCATCTATTCTCTGAAGATAATCCATCTCCATCGGTCAACTTGAACTCTTCTGCTTTTTCCTCAGATGTAGTTCTAATTCTGTACATTTTCAGTTAGAGGTGCAAAGGTTTTGAGTGATTATCTCAGTTTTTCCTGGATTTGAATAGTCTCCAACCACCCTCAATTCTATTTCTGACAACTGTTTCCCACTTTTTCAGTTAACCCTAATTAGCTAGTTCGTAGCTATTAGCTATTAGCCAACTGTGACAAGTTAAGGAAATTTTGCTCACGGGGTGACAAGGCACCCAAAAGCAAGATAAACAGTCAGATAGAGGGAAGAGATGGTAAGAAAAAGGGGTCAAGTTAATTAAAAAGACCCCAAAATAAAAAATGTTGCCAGAATTCTATCACAAATGTCTATCAAAA
>JBCCNG010000304.1:0-5779 GCA_039025955.1 Cyanobacteria bacterium P01_C01_bin.72
GCCCCTTGCCACGCAGATATATTTGTTGGCAGTCGCACTAGTTTTGGCGATCGCCTGAGAGAATTTTACGGGTTCTAGTATGTTGGGGACTATTTGCCTTTCCGACTGTTCGGCTGCTTCGATCACAATTTTGCGCCAGCGTTCAACTTTGTTTGCTTTGGGCTTCATGATCGTGCGATCGCTTATTACAGGAACAAAATTACTAACTCCCAACTCGGTACAGCAACGCAATATTTGTTCGTAACCACTACCTTTAGGTAAAGCGGTAATTAAGCTCAGGGAAACGGGTAATTCGGTTTTAAATTCCACTGCGGCAATAATTTTGGCAGCATTATGGTTTATTTCCGCTAGCCAACAGTTACCAACACCATCTAAGGCAAAAAAGCGATCGCCATTACCCAAGCGCACTACCCGCAATAGATAGTGCAGTTGTTTAGCATCTAGCGTGATCTGCTCTTGCTTTATTTGTTCGGCTGGGATGATTAAACGGTACAAGGGATTTGATGATTAACTACTGAAGGTAAAAATTTGCTGGGCATCACCTCAAGTTATATTAGAAATTATTCAATTTTGCTTAAGGAAAATAGCGATAAACATCTCGTCGATGAAGTACCCTTGAGAAAATTACCGTCTCTTTTTGAATAAAAACACCAATCCGATAATCACCAACTCTTATACGGTAGGCATTTTGATGTCCCTTAATTTTTTTTAGACTTTTGATTTCGGTGATATTCTGACAATCGGAAATGGTTTGAAATGCTAAATTTTTAATTTCTGAATAAGTAGATGTTTTTCTGAGTTTTTTGAGATCTTTGATAAAGCTAGGAAGATATTCCGTTTTCATTCTTCTTCAAGTGCTTTTAATGCTTCCTCTCGACTCATAGGCATTTCGTTAATAGTTGTTTCCATAGCCTGATAAAGTGCTTCATCCTCTAATCCTTCTAACAATTGTTGATAGTCATCGAAGTTGAGAATAACTTGACGAATATTACCTTGAGTATCGGTAATCAATTTTTGGGCAAAAGGATAATTACTATTATTCATCTTTATTATCGGGTAGTTTTATTAATATTTGGAATCACAAGATAGCGATCCAAAGTTCTACGTTTGTCTTACCTGTTTTACTATAATGCGATCAATGTTCTCCCCTGAGCAATCCAGGTAGACTTCATCGAATCGTCAAAACGATCAACCTCTACTTTCCTTAATACTTGTACTTATATGCTTTTTGAAAAGCGATCGCTATACCTATTTTCTAACTTCAGGCTTTAAATAACGCTCTCCACAACGCTCCTGGTAAATGTTAAATGTTAAGTTAACTGCTCAATGATTCCAGGGTAATAATCGTAACTTCTGGGGGACAGTTGATTCTTCCTGGTAGGTAGCTGCCCAAACCGCGATTGATGTATAGCTGATTCTTGCCTACCTGATGCCAGCCTTCTGACCAACTCCAGTTTTTGATTACCCTGGCGCAGTCTTTGATGTAGGGTAAGCGATTGCGGAGGGATTTGGGGACGTGTTTTCTAATTTTGGGTAACAGAGAAACAACTGGGCCGTAGTTGGGAATAACAATCTGTCCACCGTGGGTATGTCCTGATAGCTGAAGATCGACCCGCCACTTTTTGAGTACCTGGGCGGAGTCTGGATTATGAGAAAGAACTATCCGAGGAAGATCAGCAGGAATTGATTCTAATACGGGTGCAGGTTTGAATTCGGGCGACCAGAAATCGGGTAAGCCGACAAGTGCTAAACCAGATCCCCAAGGATAGGCTACTTCATTCCAGAGGATTTTGATTCCTGCTTGGCTTAAACCAGTAATAATTTGTTTTCCTGTCTTGTCGGGAACAAGATCATGATTACCCAAGCAGCCAAAAACTCCAAATTTACTTTGTAGCTGCTGCAAATGGCGAGCTAGTTCGGTAATAGGTTGGGGATCATCCGTGACAAAATCTCCTGTAATTACCACCAAATCTGGATTAGCATCATTACATAAAGCGATCGCCTGATGGAGAGTTGCGGGGCTTAATCGTAGACCGTCGTAGTGAAGATCGGAAAGCTGGACGATTTTGCTTCCAGATAAACGATCGGGTAAGTTGTTGATAGCGATCGCAATTTTTTCGACCTTGAGGGATTCAGAAATGAGCATGGTCTAGTTATCTGGGCTGACTAAACTTTATTCTAGAAAAAATTGCGCTGAGAGTGAATTTAAACTCGCAAAAAAAAGATTACGGATAGCTGATCTGCACAGTAGAATGACAGCATAAATTTATTTCCTTGTCTAAAGTTACAGTTAGAGTTTTTATCTTAGGGAGAGGGATCTATGAGTCGGCTCAAAATATTATTGTTGGCATTAATTATCATTGCTCTAGGTATTATCTTTGTCCAAAATAGAGATCCCATTGCCCTCAAGCTATTGTGTGCCGATAGTTCTCAGGCATGTCTCTACCAGACACCAACTTTACCTCTCTCTGTCTGGATTGCCCTAGCTACTCTGACTGGGATGCTCTCTAATTTGTTAGTGCAGAGCTTAAATCTTTATGGCTATCGCGATTTTAGCCGCAAGAGAGCAATTTTAGATGAGGAGCTTTATCCTGAAAATAAGGGCTGGAAAAACAAACAAGCTAAGGCGACAACCCGAGAGCTAAAAGATTCGGTACAGGACAGAATTCCTGAAACGAGAAGCTATGAAACAAGACAAGAACCTCAAAATGTAGAGCGATCTGGTTCTACTTATTCCTATAAATATCGCGAAGCAGGCGATCGCCCTAAGCCAGTGCAAGACAGCACCAGAAACAACTCTACAGAGTCCCAAGCCGATCATAATGCTACTCCCGAAGCGGATGATGAAGACTGGATCTAAGAATAGTTTCTATTTGCGGCAAATAGCTCTTTTGATTCCTGGCGAACCATACCCATCATAGTCGCCTGCTGTAAATTAATAAAGGCTTCTAAATCTTCGAGTTCATATTTATTTCTGAGCATTCTTTTTAGCTTTTCTTCTGCCTCTAGGGTTAGATAGCCTGTATTCAAAGCCTGTTTGACAATCTCGCGGATTAGTTTCATAGCCTAGCACCAAAGTTTTATTTCTCTAAAAAATATTTATAACTTTCTATTTTTTATGGAATAAAAATATTTATACTTGAAGCTTAAATTTACAATAGTTTTAACTAAATAACTGTAGCTAAAGATATCTTCAGCTTAATCTCAGCTTATTTTAATATTTGCTTTTCCATTTTTTAAATTGTAGGTAAAGCTGTGTGTTTTTTCTGTAATTTAGATCACCCTTATTTAAATACTCCACCAGTAAATATATTGTTTTCATAAAGTAGTCAGCAATCTGGATCACACCAGCAAAAAGACTAAATTCACGACTTTATATTGATTTCAGTCAAGTTTTGCACTCTATTTGTTATTTGATGGGAATTTACTAAGCCATCCCGATCTTAATAATCTCCAGAAAAATACGGGGTAAGTTTACGGAGATCGCCTAATTTGCTTTCAGTATTTGTCACGATTTTGTATATAAAGATTAAGTAACTAAGTAACTGAGAATTTTTGACCTGCTCTTTATTTAGTTCTTAGTCTTTAGTCTTTAGTTGCACAACTCAGATAATCTTAACGATGAACACCATTTGCTGATACATTCTGATTATGGCTTTGTAGCCCAAAGTATTCAGTTTCTCAATTGCAGATAACAGGCAAAACCATGAGTAATTTATTGCGGGGTTTGAATATCTATCTAATTGGCATGATGGGGTCGGGGAAAAGTACCGTTGGCAGATACCTAGCGGCAAATCTTAACTATCGTTTTATCGATACTGACCATACCATTGAGGCGATCGCCAAGCAACCAATTGCCGATATTTTCGCTCAGTCGGGAGAAGCCAGCTTTAGAAAGCTAGAAACACAAGTTTTGGCTGAGCTATCGGTATATACTCGCTCAGTCATTGCTACAGGAGGGGGTATTATTCAATCCAACATCAACTGGAGTTATTTACGCCAGGGTTTAGTTATCTGGCTTGACGTAGATGCAGAAATTCTCAAACAAAGAGTAGCGCAAAATACAAATCGACCATTAGCTGACCAACTAGAGTCATTATTAGCAACTCGTCGCCCTCTCTATGCTCAGGGAGATCTGCGAATTTGTCCTCAGCCAGGGCAGTCCCCCCAAGAGGTAGCTGTTCAAATTCAAGAACAAATACCATCTGTACTTAAATCTCAGGTTTAGCTAGATAACCTCAGCCATAGAAATTTTATCCTTCTTCTATCCTTCAACCAAACCAATTTCATGCTTAATGATAGCGAATATTTCTCAGAAGCCGCAGCTACTCGTGTCCGTATTCTAAGTGAGGCTTTGCCCTACATTCAGAAGTTCGCCAACCGTACCATTGTGATTAAGTATGGGGGGGCAGCAATGAAAGACAGCGCCCTCAAGGCAAAAGTGATCAACGATGTCGTATTCCTCGCCAGCGTCGGGGTGCGTCCCGTCGTCATCCATGGTGGTGGGCCAGAAATTAATACCTGGCTACAGAAATTAAACATTGAGCCCAAGTTTAAAGACGGACTGCGCGTCACTGATGCCCCAACGATGGACGTAGTGGAAATGGTCTTGGCAGGCAGAGTGAATAAAGAGCTGGTATCACTGATCAATCGCTCTGGAGCAAAGGCAGTCGGACTTTGTGGGAAAGATAGTAACTTAGTCCAAGCCCGCCCTGTAGGTAAGGAAGGTGTGGGCTTCGTCGGTGAGGTAGCCAGTGTGGATACGGGACTAATCGAATCTTTGGTTAGCAGTGGTTATGTCCCCATTATTTCTAGCGTGGCGGCTGATGAACATGGACAAGCATACAATATTAATGCTGATACCGTAGCGGGAGAAATTGCCGCTTCATTACAGGCAGAAAAGTTGATTTTGCTGACGGATACTCCAGGAATTTTATATGACTATCATGACCCAACAACTCTTTTGAATAAACTAGATATTCAGAAGGCAAGGGAACTGATTGAAGAAGGCATTGTTTCTGGGGGAATGATTCCCAAAGTTTCTTGCTGTGTGAGATCGCTTGCTCAGGGAGTGAAGGCAGCTCATATTCTTGATGGTCGTTTACCTCATTCCCTCCTGCTGGAAATTCTGACGGATGAGGGCATCGGCTCGATGATTGTCGCTTCAGATACTATGAGTTAATCTCTTATGAGTCTAGGTTACTTGCTGATGATGCGAATATAGCTACCCTGACGGTTATAGTTTCCATAGTTGCTATGGCGAGAATTAGCAGGATTGATAATAATGACTGTTCCTCCTGTGCCTCGCCGCCGCCGACTACGACGATAATCTCTATGATGGCGATAATAATCCCTGCTGCCCCTCTGAGTGGGTAGAGGAATATGAGTCCGAGGACGAAGGTTTAGAGGAGTGGGTGAATGGACACGACTGCGTACCTGGGCTAGTTTAAAATTTGTCGGCTCTAAATCTGGATTTGCTAGAGCAGGAGCCGCGATCGCACTACCTGTTACTACTATAAGCGCGATTGTCCCCAGCAGAGACTGACAGTGGAGCTTGACTTGTCGTTGTTGGCTCATAGTTCTCATTTCCCCATCTTGTATAGCAGAGGCAAATTATTTAATAATGAGCTTAATTAATTTCCTCTACATAGCTATAGTTTAACGTGACGGCAGATAATCAAGAAAAGTTTCAACAGCAATATCAGGCGGGAAAACAGGCTCTCGAAAGAGGACAGTATCGTCTGAGTATCAAATATCTGGAATCAGCCAAAAATCTAGC
>JBCCNG010000305.1:0-5774 GCA_039025955.1 Cyanobacteria bacterium P01_C01_bin.72
AATTTAGATGTTGCCCAAACCAATCTCGACATCGTTGCCAATTTAGACTTTGCTCGCCTGCCCATAAATCAGATTGTAGCCAGCGCGACTCAAAACAATGAGCTAATTGCCCAAAGTGTCAATATCGACGGTAAAGCCAACTTTAAAGGTCAGTTTAGCGGACAGCAGCTCCTATCTGCCCCAGGAGAAAAAATCAGCCTTGTAGGAGACGTAAACTTAACCGACTTTGCCTTTAACAACATCGCTTTTGACCCAGTGATGACGGGAAGCCTTAACCTCCAGCCTCAACAAGAACTTGCTCTCCAACTTCAGGGAGAACAGGATATAATCGCTGCCAGAGCCGTCCCCTGTCGAACCGCAGACTGTAAGCTACCCTACCTGCCGACCAATCTGGAGCTACGTCAGGGAGAAGACACAGAGCAGCCCGTAATTGCTCTGGGAGAACGTAATGGCGATCGCTTTGCCCTCGATATTGACAATTTTCCTTTAGCACTGCTTAATCTAGCTCCTGGTAGAGCCGCAGGTATAGAAGGAGCATTGGACGGCACCGCCACGGGAGCAGTGGATCTTAATCTCTCTACCCTAGCCGCAGCAGGAAATATCGCAGTTGACAACCCTGGATTAGGCTATATCCAGGCAGATCGCTTCAATGCTGACTTTGATTACGATCCTGACCAAAACATCGCTGCCATTAACAGTGCTTCCCTCGAATTAAACCGCAGTCAATACGACCTCAACGCGGCTCTAGATTTAGCAACAGGTAAGATTGACGGTAAGTTAAATATTCCCCAGGCATATATTCAAGATCTGCTGCAAACTCTGCGGTGGTTCACCATTGAAGATGTCGTTAGTCTGTTTAAGACTCCCGAATATGGTGCTGTTGATACGGTACAGCCAGACCCGATTAAAGATGTGGTCGATTTTTCCCTTGCCCGTAAACTCGATCAACTGCGCCAGGTGAATAATCAAATCCAGGCGAACGCCGCAGCGAGAGAAGCCGCAGGAGTGCCGACAGAATTAGACATCCAGGGGCAATATACAGGGGAGGTCATTTTCGGCGGTACAATTCAAGTCCCCGAAGCCGACTTTCGGGTCGAAGGTAATAACTGGCAGTGGCAGCCGAACCCAGCCTTTGCTGACATTGTTAATCCTCTGGGGTTGATAATTGAAGAGTCCCAATTCATTGCCTTACCCAAGCTCCTAATTGACGGCAACTTGCAGGGGACAACGGTAGATCTCGCCGAAGCCAGAATTGAAGTGCAGGAAGCGGCATTATCCCTCAAGGGCAAGCTAGATCCTCAGCAGGCTGACGCTAGTTTTGAGGTGGCTAACCTAACGGTAGATAATATCAGCAAGTTTGTGGAGATTCCCGTAGATCTAGCGGGGGAATTTAATAGTGTCGGCAAAATTCAGGGAACGTTAGAGCAGCCTAAGCTCCAGGGGGAAGTTACTTTTAGTGACGGTGCGTTTAACGGTAACGTCCTTCCAGAAGAACTAGCAGGAGACTTTAGCTATAACGGTAGCCAGCTCTATTTTCAGACCACCACCCCCCAGTCAATTCAGGTAGAGGCAACTGTACCCTATCCAATTATCCCAGGTTCAAGCGATCGCCTGACTGCCAAAGCAAATCTAGAATCTGAGGCATTTGTCTTTCTCGCTGCCTTGAGCCAAAATTACCTCAACTGGGCAGGAGGTGGGGGGGATGCTGAACTAGAAGCAACGGGCAGATTAGATCTTGAACGGGAAGGGGTTCTCTATGATTTGGCAGCGGAGGGAGTAGTTAATCTAGATCAGGCAAATGTCTTGGTAGAAACGCCCTTTTTCTCGGAAATATTTGTGGGTACGGGCAAAATTACCCTAGAAAACCAGATTATCAATGTGGAAACCCTCGATGCCACCTTTGCCGATAAAGATTTGTCGGTGACAGGAAAGCTGCCCATTCTCACCCCCGTATCAGGCTTAGATAATCCTTTAAACATTAAGCTTCCTCCAGGAGAAATTGATATTGACAAACTATACAAAGGAGGAATTGAAGGTCAGGTATTGATTACAGGGGCATCTCTAGAGCCAGTGATTGGTGGCGAAGTTACCCTCGAAGACGGCATCATCTCAATTCCTCAAGCGCAAACGCCCACAACAAAAGATGCGGTCAAAATTGTGAAGGCTCAGGTAACAGATACAGTATCAGGTGCTAGCTCTATCCCTCAAAGAGGCAGTAGCCCCAATCAATCCTCGGGCTTTGTGACGACACTAAATGATTTTCAGGTCAATCTCCTAAATTTCAAACTGAGACAGACTCCTCTCTATAACTTCCAGCTTGCAGGGGGATTAAATCTCAACGGTACGCTGGATCAACCCAGCAACATTATTCCCCAAGGTAAATTAGAACTGACGCGAGCTGATGTCGACTTGTTCAGCACCAGATTTAATTTAGCCCGTGACCGTGATAATACAATTATTTTTACTCCAGAAGCAGGAGTTTTAAACCCTTCACTAGATATTGTTTTGCGCACCGCTGTCGAAGATGTGGACACCGGACAGGTGACGACTTTCCGTTCGGTGGAAACAAGTGCCAATGAAATAGAAGATCCTGTTTCTGATAATGATAATAGCAATACGATTCGGATTCGCCTAACCGTTGATGGCGAAGCCGCCGAAATACTGCCCAGTTTGGGCAACAGCGCCAGCTCAGGCTGCAACATTCGATCCAGCAGTCAGCCATTGGTAGAAAACGAGCAATACTATACCGAAGCCGAGTTAAACCGCTACACTAAATGTTTTGCGGATAGCTTCTCGATTAGCAGCAGCGATCGCAATTTAATTGACTCCACCGCAGTCAGCTTAACCAGTACACCTTCCCTAAACCGGGGAGAAATCATTGGCCTGTTGAGCAATCAATTTATTGGTTTTGCCGAAGAATTGAGTACCCGTAGTCAGTCAGAATTATTTGACTTGGGAGTAGAAAGATTTGTCCTTAATCCCCTCTTTGATCGGGCGCTGTATCGGGTAGAAGACACTACGGTAGCTTGGGGTAGAAAGATCGGCTTAGACTATCTAACTATTTATCCTGATCTTGAGGGAATCTATGAACTGGATCAAAATTCTTCCCTCCGTCTTACCTTTACCCATAATCTGCTCAGTGATGTAGTTGAAGTGATCAACGATAGTGATGATGATCTTGACACCAGCAGCAACGAAATCAGACTGGAATATCAAAGAAGCTTTTAAGATCGTTTAGCATAGGTCGTAAACCATTAAATCTAGAGCAGAATGCGGATCAAAATTGCCCTTTCTCCCCGTACCATTGTCAGAATGCTGATTATCGGCGTAATTTTCTTCACTTTGGTCGGAGCGGGAATTCAAATATGCAAATACGTCTTTGACTATAAAGACGATTGGATGATGCTATTTAATCTTGATCGCGAATTAAACTTCCCTACCTGGTATTCGGGACTGATGCTGGCTTCCTGTTCATTTTTACTGAAAATCATCGCCATCGGTAAACAACAGCAGAACGATCGCTATACTAAAGACTGGCAATTATTATCGCTCATTTTCTTGTGCCTGGCGATCGATGAAATTGTCAGCCTCCACGAGATTTTTATCATTCCCGAAGTCAGTGAGGCCTTAAATTTACCCTGGTTTCTTCATTCAGCCTGGGTTATTCCGGGGATGGTCTTTGTCGCCTGGTTTGCGCGTCGCTACAGCAAGTTTGTGCGTCATCTCTCCCCAGCGTCTCGCTATCGTTTTATTACCGCTGCCTGTATTTATATTGGTGGAGCATTAATTTTAGAAATGGTTGGCAGTCATTTTGCCGAATCTATAGGGCAGATTCATATTGTCTACGCTTTGATCACTACTGCTGAAGAATGCAGCGAAATGGTTGGCACTGTCATTTTTATCAACGCCCTGTTTAACTATCTAAATCAATGGTCTAATTCCCTGGCGCTGCAAATCGAAATTTTGAATCCTTCCCAGCCAGATCTCAAAACTGACCAGGCTAATTTACTGTGGCGAGATCGCCCCCTGGAAAATTCTGATCATTATGGAGATAGGTAAAAACTTGTATTGAGCATCAGGATACAAGAAATGTGTTGAAAGAGTCGGCAATTGACAACTGATCATACAACTTCAATGATTGATAAATAGACAAAACTGAAGTATTGTTGTAAATTATGACTAGTCAGTCACATGACTGGTCGGTCATGTGACTACTAAAATTATGCCGTCTCAAACCTTTTTTAACTTGTCAAAAATAAAACAGCAGAACATTACCGATGCAGCGATCGCTGAGTTCGCTAACCATAGTTATGAATCAGCTTCGATCTCTGCAATTGTTAAGCACGCCAAAATTGCCAAAGGTAGTTTTTATCAATATTTTCAAGATAAGCAAGACCTCTACCTATACCTAGTTGATCGGGGATTAGAAGCGAGAAATGCATTCATTGCCCAGGCAAATTTACCAAGTATCGAAACAGGTTTCTTTGTTTATTTGCGGGCATTCTGTCAAACAGGTTTAGAGTTTCAATTAGCAAATCCAGATTGGACTCAGATTCTGTTTCGAGGACCTCATCATGGTGATGTGCCGTTTAGAAAGGAAGTTTTCAAACGGACAAAGGGCAACATAATTAAATTAATTAAACAAAGTATAGAAGAAGCGATCGCCCAGGGACAGCTTAAAGCCGATCTTAATCCTGATGTTACTGCCTTTATGATTGTGACTTTGGGTAATGAACTTAGATCCTTTATCCCCTTTTATTTAGGCATTGATGCCAATCCGTTAGTAAAAGACGATTCAGATCTACCTCTAGATGCCATCAGTAAAATCCTCGATGACTGCATTCAAAACTTAAAACAAGGGATTGGAGGCAATCAATAATAGACTTCCATTGCATAAATCATTAACTAAGTCTATTTCAAGCCAAATGACCAATAACAAATGACAAAAAACTATTAATTTGATGTACAAAAGACTTATATACGGAATAGTTGCAAGTTTAGCTTTGGGTTATTGTCTAACTACATTTGCTCAAACAGATAAGAAAGAAAAAACTATTCCAGAAGTTACTCAAACGCAGTTTTTGAGACCCCCAAATGATATCCGCGATTATCGTTATTGCGAGATTCTGCCTATCTTTCGGAATCGGTTGACGTTTCACGTTGAAGTCTACAACACTATAGGACTCAATGACTGTTCTGCCGATTTGTGGAACGCATTGGAGCAAGAAGCATTGGTAGAGGCATATGATGCAACAGGTATCAAAATGAATGGTCCTCGTTATTGGGTAATCAATCAAATAACAGGGGATGGCGAAACGGCCGAAGGTAAAACTGTCGATTTTGGCGGCATTCAAATGACGCTGCGGGCAACGATAGAAACCAAATTGTGGAAAGGCACAGTTGGTGCAGCATTTTATCAAGACAACGAAGTTAAGCGCACTACGACTTTTACCTACTACGCTGGCAATATGGTCTATGAATTGACCTCGCCAAAAGGTGATGTTTATCGGATGCAGTCTTATGCTCAGATCGTTGATCCGACCTTATCCATTGACGATTTAGAAACCTTAGGCGAGCGACTGAAGCTACCAGAGGGTTGGAGCTATCAAACAAGAATCCTAACCGAGAATTCTCAACTAATTGCAGATGGATTGGCTTATGTGATCAACGATAATTTGGGCAATTCCTATCAAAAAGTTATCAGCGAACCATTGGTAGTTGAAAAATATTTGTAAGATGTGAATCTAATAAAAATGTTGCTATGGTTCACTGAT
>JBCCNG010000306.1:0-5758 GCA_039025955.1 Cyanobacteria bacterium P01_C01_bin.72
GCTACAAAGGCGATAACGTTGGTCAAGGTAGAGACAACACGATTAAATATCTCTTGGAAAACCCAGAAGTAGGGGCGGAAATCGAAGCTAAGGTTCGGGATAGCTTGAAGCCCCAAGAGGGAGAAGCCGTAGCTGAAGTGACCGCAGAAGAGGCAGATGCCGAAGAGTAAATCTATAGAATAAATTCATGGATAAAGTAGCCGCATAAAACAGATTTCAGGCGATTGTCTCTCTAGAGAGCGATCGCTTTTTTACTCAATCTTGCTTAATCTTTGCTCGCCAGAATCAGCAACTAATGGTCTATCAACTTTGATTTAAGGGATCAATAGGGATAAATATCGATCAGTATCTCCCCCTACTCCTTACTCATTACTACATGCGGCGAACTATGCGCCTTTGTTACTCCCTACTCCCCCGAGACGATAACTTAGACCGTAAGGGAATTAATCAAAACGAATATACTACCCAGCCTTAGCGAGAATACTTGCTCCTTGAGTTACTAGCTTCAGCGCCTCCTGATACTGTTCATCAGCTTCTGTCGCAATTTGGGCATAGGTAATCGGTTTTTGGTCAATTACATCATCGGGCATAATTCCCAATTTGTTGATATCCGTATGATTGGGAGTTTCATATTTAGCTACCGTCACTGCCAAGCCAGCACCATCGGGTAATTCAAACAAGGATTGAATCAGTCCCTTACCAAAAGTTTTCTCCCCGACTAGTAAAGCTCGCTGGTTATCCTGTAATGCACCTGCCAAGATTTCGCTGGCGCTAGCTGTTCCCCGATTCACTAAAACTACCAAAGGATCGGCAGTGAGAATTTCACTGTTAGAATCAAAGCTGCCTAAAGCACCCTGGCGATTAACGGTGTAAACAATCGTGCCATCATCGAGCCACATTCGCGCAATTTCTATTCCTGCCTGAAGCAAACCTCCAGGATTATTTCGCAGATCAAGAATATAAGCCTCTGCTCCCTGTTTTTCTAGGTTATCAACTCCATGAGCAATTTCCTTAGCAGCATTGGCGCTAAATTGATTTAAACGTATATAGCCGACTTTTTTACTAGTGTTGGTATCTAAGGCAGTATAAACAGGATTGAGAGAAATGCGATCGCGAACAATTTCGATATTGCTGACCATAGCAGCTTGATCTTGTCCTGACTGTATCCTTAAGAAAACTTTTGTCCCTGTCACCCCACGCATCATAGCGGCAGCTTCATCTAGACTAATTGTTTGAGTATCTACCCCATCAATTTCTAAGATACTGTCTCTGGGCTGAATTCCCGCCGCTTCGGCAGGTGAACCAGCTAAGGGTGAAATCACCTCGATCAGTTTGGTTTCTGGATTGACGTTAATTTGTAGACCAACTCCAGAAAGCTCCCCTGAAGTATTCACCTGAAGACTGTGATATTGCTCAGGTCGAAGCAATCTAGTAAATGGATCATCAAGAGTTCCCAGCATCTCTTCAATAGCTGTATATGTTTCGTTGCGATCGCGCAATGGCTTTTTCACATATTTTTCTCTTAGCTTCCACCAGTTTTGATGATTATGAGTTTCATCGAGATAGGACTGGTTGACAATCCGCCAAGATTGTAGCAACAGCTTCTGCTCTTCTGTAAAAGCTTGAGCATCAGCAGGATACCAGCACAATGACGCAATCCAAAATAAAGCGATGAGAACAGCGGAAAAAACTTGCTTGACCATAGGAGAAATTAAATAGAGCGATATCTTGACAATTTACTATTATCTCAAATTTAGCAATTCTTAATTAATTGTTACGTATAAATAGAGGCTATTTTGCTGAATAATCGACTTACCTGCCCAAATATCTTGGAGATGCAGGAGGATTTATAGCCAAAATTCCCTATAATTACGACATTAAAGCAAAGAAATAATAGCTTGAAGCTATGTTACATTTTTTTAAATAGAGTTAAGCAATATTTAAGTATGGTCTAAACTCTAAAATGGACTCAAACAGCAAATATATACAAGACGCAAATAGCCGTCATCAGACAAAAACGCTTTAATAAACTAGGCATTTGTTACCCAAATGTACTTACAGTAACAGCGTTCACTGTATAGTCTAAGATAAAAATAATCTTAAGATTTTATAGGAACACCGAGATCTGAAAGCGCAGACGGTAAAGCCTAACCATAACCATTCTTTGTGAGCTAATTTATAGGTTTCATGTTTTCTAAAGAAGTAACCGAATCAAAACCATTTCAGTGGTTTAACGAACGTCTAGAGATTCAAGCAATCTCTGATGACATCAGCAGCAAGTATGTTCCACCCCACGTTAATATTTTTTATTGCTTTGGTGGTATTACTTTGACCTGCTTCTTAATTCAGTTTGCAACTGGATTTTGCATGACTTTTTACTACAAGCCAAACGTAGCTGAAGCATTTTCTTCAGTTGAATACATCATGAATCAAGTCAGCTTTGGCTGGTTGATTCGTTCTATCCATCGCTGGTCTGCCAGTATGATGGTTTTGATGTTAATTCTGCACGTTTTCCGCGTCTATTTAACTGGCGGTTTCAAAAAGCCTCGCGAGTTAACCTGGATTACGGGTGTAACTATGGCAGTACTAACCGTTAGCTTTGGTGTAACTGGCTATTCTCTTCCTTGGGATCAGGTTGGTTATTGGGCGGTAAAAATCGTTTCAGGTGTTCCAGCCGCAATTCCCATTGTGGGTGATCAAATGGTTGAGCTATTGAGAGGTGATGTTAGCGTTGGTCAAGCAACTTTAACTCGTTTCTACAGTCTACATACCTTTGTATTACCATGGCTGATTGCCGTATTCATGCTGTTGCACTTCTTGATGATTCGCAAGCAGGGTATTTCTGGTCCTTTGTAAACTGAAGTCGCAGATTTTTATGGTCAGGGGAACTTCCACTCCTGGCCATTCCTGCTTAAGATAATAGGCAAGCTGGATAACCAGTATACAAAGCTATCGACTATCTAGAATTTTTAAACACTAGTCTGCATGGAGGTAGGTTTCGATTAATCTACTTTTTTGTAAAATCAAAGTGTTGCCTCAATCTAGCTCAAAGCGATCGCCATAATCACCAATTATCGATTACTTGACAGCTAATTCTCAGCAAATTAGGAGAAAAAAATGTCCACATTAAAAAAGCCAGATCTAAGCGATCCCGCTTTACGCGCTAAATTGGCGCAGGGTATGGGTCACAACTACTACGGTGAACCCGCTTGGCCTAACGATATTCTGTTCATGTTCCCCATTGTTATTTTGGGTGCATTTGGTTTAATCGTTGGCTTGGCAGTTCTTGATCCCGCAATTATCGGCGAACCTGCCAATCCTTTTGCCACTCCTTTGGAGATTCTACCTGAGTGGTATTTATACCCTGTATTCCAAATCCTGCGTATTGTACCCAGCAAATTATTGGGGATTGCCGCTCAAACAGCAGTTCCTTTGGGCTTAATGATGATTCCTTTCATCGAGAGCGTTAACAAGTTCCAAAACCCCTTCCGTCGTCCAGTAGCAACCACAGTCTTTCTGTTTGGTACTGCTGTAACTATCTGGTTAGGGATTGGCGCTACTTTCCCCATCGAAGAATCTTTAACTTTGGGCTTATTCTAAATTTAGAGATTAAGAACTAGAGATTAAGATTACTCTAGCTTAAGAGACATAGTGGTTTGGTGTTTGGCTTAGGTTTAGTCTAAGTTGAGCATCTAGCAACTGTGTCTCTTTGTTTTGCCCTGGTCAAGACGAAGAATTATAAATAATGTTTTTTTACTTAAGTTTCTAACTGAGAATAACCATAACTTTAATTTTGTTGATATGATATATTGCAGAAAGACAAGTAATATAAGATAAAAGTCAGTGCTTGTCAGACTGTTAAGCATCAGGGAAGTGGGGAACGCCCACTTTTTTTGTTGTCAAAAATAACCTTAAAAGTAACTCCAAAATAACCACAGTGCCGACTTACTAGACGTTGAGTTGGTATGTTCAGCAAATCTTTGGCGAGCCATGACTCATCCTGTTGTCCCGAAAATTATTGAATTAGCCTCACCTCTCGCTCATGAACTAAGGTTAGAGCTGGTAGATGCCGTGTTTCAGACCAACAAAACGCCACCCATTCTCAGAATAGATGTAAGAAATCCCCATGGGAATACTAGCCTAGAAAACTGCGAGCAAATGAGCCGTATCTTAGAAGAAAAACTAGACTTAACAGAAATAATTCCTGGGGCTTATGTTTTAGAAATTTCTAGCCCAGGCATTTCTCGCACTCTAACCACTGATCGAGAATTTATTGCTTTCAAAGGCTTTGGGGTCAGCATCAAAACCTTTGCCCCCTACAAGAACAAAAAACAGTGGCAAGGACGGCTGCAAAAACGGGATGAAGCCGCAATTCACATCAACGATAAAGGTAAAGCGATCGCAATTCCCCGTGATTTGGTGGCGAAGGTACAGCTTGAGGATGGATAAGCAACGCAAAACAAATTCTTCTGCAATTTAAATCTCAACAACTACAAATATACATTTCTTTACTTTATTTTAGGAGTAATCCATGACTATAGTTAGTTTGCCTGGCTTAAAGGCAACAATCGAAGAAATTAGTCAAAGATATAATCTGCCAGGTAGCTCTGTCGAAGAAGCCTTGAGAGAGGCTCTAATCAAGGGTTACGAGAAATTTCGCCGTTCGAGAGACCGTAATGAAGAATATGACGAAGAATACTTTGAAAACTTTAATGTCCAGCTAGATACAGAAGAAGAAGGGTTTCAAATCCTCACCACTAAGGTGATTGTGGATATCAGCAAGGACGAGATCGAAGACCGCGACCATCAAATTGCTCTGAGTGAAGTTCAAGAACAGGTAGACGATTCAGAGATTCAGGTAGGAGATTCCGTACTGGTAGACGTTACTCCTGAGCAAAAAGACTTTGGGCGTATGGCGGCAATTCAGACCAAACAGGTATTGCTGCAAAAGCTGCGGGATCAGCAGCGTCTTCTAATTCAAGAAGAGTTCCAAGATCTCGAAGATACAGTGCTTCAGGCAAGAGTAGTCCGTTTTGAGCGTCAATCAGCGATCGTAGCTGTTACGAGTGGTCTCGGACAGCCAGAGGTCGAAGCCGAATTGCCCAAGCGAGAACAATTGCCCAACGATACCTATCGTTCCAATACAACTTTTAAAGTCTATCTGAAGAAAGTCAGAGACACTCCCAGTCGCGCTCCCCAACTTATGGTTTCTCGCGCTACAGCGGGTTTGGTAGTAGAGCTATTTAGCAATGAAGTTCCCGAAATCGAAGAGGAGATCGTGCGTATTGTCGCCGTTGCTAGGGAAGCTCACCCCCCTTCGCGCCATGTCGGAGTCCGCACGAAAATTGCGGTAGATACTGTAGAGAGAGACGTAGATCCTGTAGGGGCATGTATCGGCGCTAGGGGTTCAAGAATTCAGGCTGTAGTCAATGAGCTACGAGGAGAAAAGATCGACGTGATCCGCTGGTCTCCCGATCCCGCCACCTACATTTCTAATTCCCTCAGTCCCGCCCGAGTTGATCGCGTGGTTTTAGCTAACACTGAGGAGAAACAGTCTGTGGTTTTGGTTGCTGAAGATCAGCTGAGTTTGGCGATCGGCAAAGAGGGTCAAAATGTCCGACTAGCAGCTCGTTTAACTGGTTGGAAAATTGACATCAAAGACATAGATAAGTTCGATGAAGCAGCAGAAATGGCAAAATGGGCAGCCCAGGCTGAAGCTGACCGAGCCAGAGCAGCCGCTCTAGCAGAGGAAGCAGCA
>JBCCNG010000307.1:0-5750 GCA_039025955.1 Cyanobacteria bacterium P01_C01_bin.72
AGTTAATCTAAACGACTATAAGTAGCTCCAACTCAATATAATCGTTCTAATTAATTTCTATCTAAGGAATTAATTCGCGACAAAGTTCACGATAGAGCATTCGAGTAGCTTTGAACAGGATACGAATTAAAGCATCTTTACCTTTGACATTAACTCTCAATTCTTGGTAGCGATCGCTTAACTCAGTACCAACATCAGACTTAATCCGATAGCTAGCAGGGGCAATCTGGCAAACAGCCCAAGCGTAGAGATGTGACCGAACAATACTGCTACCATGAAACTTCCTTTTCTTACTATCTCCTGACTGGCGATAGCTAAAACTCATGCCCAGAAAAGCCTGAAACTTTCTCAAAGAGCGATCACGTTTTTGTAGCTTACCCTCATCATTCAAATCTCGCTCTACCCATGGTTTTCCACTAATCAGAAACTTATCAAATGGGTAGATGTGATAGAGTAGCAAAATCTTATTGTCTAGCCCAAAACCAAAGCGATCAAACACCTGTAAGTAAGGCTGATACTCTGCAATCTCCAATACCTTAGTCAGTGCATCCAGATTGTCGGTAATTCGTAGCTCTAGCTCACAAATTGCTTTGGCATGGTTACGGGTATACTGGCTGATTTTGATTGCTAGTTGATGGGCCACAGACAGCTTGTATTTGTTGTCATGTCTTGTAGATTCGTGTTGCTGGGCTAGCCAGCCAATTAGCGGCGTGAACCCTCGTAAATCAGACATTTGGAGTGTAGCTTTGACAGCTTCAGGATAATCCAAAGCAAGCCGTTGCCGTAGCTGGTTAATCATGCTGGTACGGACTTTTTGCAACTGCTCCTTTTCCAAGAATAATTCTCTAACCCTAGAGATGACAAAATCACGATCATAGTAGTAGTTGAGAAATCTCTGATTGCCATGTTGATCAACAAAATTACTATTAAAGTAGCTGGCGGCAAGACAGAGAGCATCTTCTTCATCGCGTTTGTTAGTAAAGCCAAAGCTTCCCCGTAGTTTGTCTAGATTTACATGCCCCATCCAGAAAACATCTATACTATTCTGTCTGGCTACGGTTGACCAAAAGCTACTGTACCAATGTCCTGTCGGCTCAAGGATAATCGCATCAGGAGCAAGACTCAGTAGTTTATCAACCCCTGCACTATCACAAGATAGTTTAAGAAACTCTCGCGATCGCTTGAGCTTCTTATAGTGCTGTTGGAGATTTTGGGGTAGTTCATCAAGACAGCACAAAACAGCCGATCCTCGACCGACATCTAATCCGATTATTCTCATGTAAAATGGGGAGTAAATTTGGTTAAAGTTCTAGCAGCTTAGGAAACTCCCGAAAGCTGACTATCTTTCTTCTATCTGTAAGCATTTTGCTAGAACTATTGATTAAAGTGCATTTGGGCTTATGAAATAATAAAGCCAATTGGCTTACTTCACTTTGAAAGCCCAGCCTCACTCAGCGGTAATAGGATATTTCCGCGACACCAAAAGGGTGTTTCGATCGCCCATCCCAGACGATACTCATCAGGCGGTTAATTTTGTTGGGATTGAGTAATTTTATGGGCTTCTTGTATGGCTTCAGAATGACACTGACGATGGTGATTTAAAATTTTTCTCACATCATCATCTTTGAGTTTGTCTATATAACAAACTGTAGAAGAAGAAACGCTTGAAGTTATATCATCAGTGCTTAGTCCTGTGATAGATGACAATTTGTTAATTAAAGCTTCTAAATTGAAAAAGTTAATAATCATTATTTGTTCATCATCAGTAAAGTTTTTTAGGCTAGCCATTGGTATCAATTAGTTGATGGTTGATCACGGGAAAAATTCTGGTCAATGTATCCTCATCACAAGTGATTCGGTTTTTATTAGTTCGGTGGTAGAGGTAGTAGACGATTAAACCATTCTGGTTCATCAATCCACAGACTTCCCAATGACCAATAACATCCCCTAGCTGGTAGGTTGATTTAGTCATCTGTCGTAATTTGGCTATCTATTTCGTCCTCACGAACTATTGTTTTCAAATGTGGTTGATCAACAAACTGAACAAAGTAAGTAGTTCCAAGACTTAGGTTACGATTTACCTTCACTATCTCAACTGATAAGCCTTCAATCGTGGCGCGATCGCCAATCTGATATTTTGGTTTGGTCATCATTCATTGGTCAAATTCATTGTGATAGTTGTAAATGGCGTTACTAAAATAATCAGATAAGGCTCGGAATTGGTTTTTTAATTCGGGATACATCTGAGAGCCAACAGTTTGAAAAGCACCACACCACCAGTTAGAAACATCTAACTTATCCGTTCCCATGATTGCCATCTGTACCGCGTCATATTCGTCATCAATACTTCCATTAAAGTTGTTAAAATCATCCTCATTCATCTGTAATCATCAGACAATCGCCATAGTATCTGGTTTTTAGTTCCATCTTTATCCTCGTCAAGAGTTCCATCGCTTCAGTCAGGTTCATTGAGTGCATTTCTACCTGGACTAGTTTATCTACCTCCCCTGGTGGAATATCGCCGTGCAGTCTGCAGATGTTGCTCGCTGCTTCAAAATAGAGCAGCGCATGTTCTTCTGGAGTGAGTTTGGTTGGTGTCATTGATGGCGAGCGCTTATCTAATTTGCAACTTAATCTTAGTCGCAATCATTTTCATAAAAGTCATCGCCATTTTCCCTGGCAATATTCTTATCGCTCCATTCTTGATTGCCCCAACCCTCAGCAGGTTCTGAAAGATCGCCTTCAGTTATGTAATGTATTTCGCCAGTACCATCAAATTGGTCGATACCAATTACTCGATGCCCTGGCTGGTTTGATTTATTTTTTGGTTCACTCATAGTTACCAAGGTTTTCCTGATAGATTTACTACTGGCTCAGGCTGTTCGATGCCAAGAGCTTCACGCGCATCATGCTTAAGTACTTCAACGGCACTTTGGCAATCATCATCTTCATCTAGCTCGGCAGTCAAAGCAATGTCCTCGGTTTCATAGTTACCGAGATTTTTTTTTCGGTGATAAGTGATAGTTGTATATTTCATGACTTTTGGTTAATTGATTATCTTCCCCCAGCTCCGAGCCAGAAGCGCTACAGGCAGGAGTACAAAATAGGTCAAAAGTGCGATTGCAAATGGAATTGATAACTAATTAAGTCAGCACCTCCTGGTAATCAAAATTGAACCGAAAGGGAATGAGACAATAGCAAAAACAGACAATATTATCGGTTTCCCACGACCTCCTATTTGTCTGTGATTTTTGCTGTCTAATAACTAGGCGATTTGCCTAGTGTTAATGTAGAATGTCTAAAGATAAAAGTCAAGCAGATAGATCAGTAACAAAGGAAGTCTTTCCCATGAAGGAGATTCGTGAAGCTCTGGGCATGAGCCAAGTAAAATTTGCTGTTGCCATTGGTATAGATCCAGGAACAGTTAGTCGAGCAGAACGCGGATTAACTGAACCAGTATTCACTGCACTTCAAATGAAAAGACTTTGTCGTTTAACTAACAAGTCAATTGAAGAAATACCCGACTACTTAGGGAAAGACTTTTCCAAACATCAATTACAAAGATAACGGTTTACACATCCTAATCTGCAAACCGTTTGTATATTTCCCACTGCTGTATTACCTAAATTATAAATATGTCCTGGACAAAAAAACACGATGAGTTCTGCATGACGCAGAAACTCAGACCAAGCACGACGATACTGCTGCGGTGGATACTACGCCGTAGCAACAATGCCAAAGTAGAAGAAATAGAGCTTGATTTACGAGTATTCAACCAATGGGTAGGCAAAAAGAGGGGTAGAGGTTTCGACCGCAAAACTCTCAAAGAGGCGATCGCCCAATTGGATGAGTTTACCAATGGACTAGTACTAATTACCAAAGAGTACACCCCATGGGTCAAAAAAATACTTGTTCGACCACTCGCTTTAGTGCTGGAGCAAAAATCCCAATCCGAGGGAAAAACTCCCAAGCTAAATCGCGGCAACCCTATGTATTCTGATGCTTTCAAAAATGAGACCATTAAGCAGCAGCAGCAAATAATATCTAAGCTAGATTTGCTGTTTACCAAAATTGGGTTGAAGTATGATCGCGATGCCCTTGCTCGTATTTGGCGGTTGGCAGGGAGAAGCATGGCTGATATTACTTCTGCTATCGAACTGCTTTTGCATCGCCATAGTACCCAAGCCGAAGCGATTAAAAATCCACAGGGATTTATTATTGAATGCTTGAAATATAGTTGGCAAAGGGGGTTTAACATCTTCTACCAGCCAGAACTACCACAGTTTCAATCAGCTCAGGCGATTGTCAATTTCGTCTCTCAAGCAGCGATTGAAAGTATTGATGTCAGGAGAACAGGAGAAAGCGACCGTAATTTATTACGGTATCAGACCTGATTGAACCATGACTAAATAATCAATATCCTAGAATTAGCGCTCTCAATGCGGGGGTGCTAATCTACCTGGAGCAAGAGTATGAACGAGCAACTGTCACTGTTCGAGAGTGTTATCGAAGCTGATTCGCTTTCGATAACAAATACTGTTAGCGAAGCCAAAAGGCAGGCTATACAAAGGTTTTTAAACCATGGAGATCGCGACCCCATCTGTTCAGTCAATACCTATAGTGTGAGCGGGTCGAAAAATAAGTACTATCGTTTGTCCTACCGAGTCGGCAAGAAAGTAAATCATGTTCACATCAAAGGGGGCAATGTCCGCGCCAACTTAGCGACCAACAGAGCCAAGAAGCTACAGGCAATGATTGACCGTGGCGCAGAACTAGCCGAAATATTGGCAGCAGTCAAAGACTTCAACCACTAAAAATATTGCAACGACCATAGTTATGAATAAGCGACGTTTTCACTTA
This sequence comes from Cyanobacteria bacterium P01_C01_bin.72, assembly GCA_039025955.1. Lineage (GTDB taxonomy): Bacteria > Cyanobacteriota > Cyanobacteriia > Cyanobacteriales > Xenococcaceae > Waterburya. The sequence continues at coordinate 4,861 of JBCCNG010000307.1, forward strand.
ATAATTGCGCTTGCGCTTCCAAGGCAATTCATGAGCAGTGCGGAACTATTGTTTTCAGCCTAAGATAAATATCCCAAATCTTAGGAAATAATGAATATTGACGCCGATAGTCTCATGTATTGATAGTTTTTAGACAGAACAGAACCATGACAATTTAATAAACGTTTCGTGTAAGTTTCCTCATGTTTCCGATCAGTATTCGGGGGATAGGGTCAAAGCCTGAATCCCCTATAATTTGGTTGAACCCCGTCGATGCCGCTGTCTGTATGGGTTACAGTGGGATCTAGCTGGGGCTTATTGAGAATGATTATGATTAATTTACCACTCTAAGATTATCCCTCGAAAAACTGCTCCGCAGGCATTGCTACATAAGGGTTATAGATGATGGTCTTCCAAAACATTTCCCCGAACAGGGGATGGAAACAAAACCATCGCCTTCTACTAGGCCAGGGTCATAGACCCCATCTTCCAAAACATTTCCCCGAACAGGGGATGGAAACAACAACAATAACTCGTTAGTAAAATTATAAAATATTACTACTCTTCCAAAACATTTCCCCGAACAGGGGATGGAAACAGAAATTCATCTATGCTTTCGCACTGAACGCCTTGGGGGATCTTCCAAAACATTTCCCCGAACAGGGGATGGAAACCTCAGGCTGGTTGACTGGCGAAATTGGCAAATATGTAGCTTCCAAAACATTTCCCCGAACAGGGGATGGAAACCGATAAGCCTGATAGAGGCTTAAAAATTTGCGAATTTGCTGTTCCAATAAACTTCCAAAACATTTCCCCGAACAGGGGATGGAAACAAGAATGTCTTGCACAGCGTCTTTTACGTTAAAGTTAAGTCTACTTCCAAAACATTTCCCCGAACAGGGGATGGAAAC
>JBCCNG010000308.1:0-5743 GCA_039025955.1 Cyanobacteria bacterium P01_C01_bin.72
TTTCTTGTTTTTTGGGTTCAATCTAATTAATTAAATAAATATTAAACAGAAGAGAATTATTTTGATTAATCAAAGATATAAATTTCAGCAGGAAATTAAATTACAGTCAATCTGATAAATTGACAGCAGACTGGTGACAGATAAAGAAAGTTATTTGAGATGTAATATAGATGAGTTGTTAACTTAAAAAGCTTTAAAATCTTGCCTTGTGTAGATTTAACCTAGATTCGAGCTAATGTTTTATTTTCTTCTCCGCACATGATAACGAAGCAAGATTGCGTATATTTACTTATAAAAAATGACATTTTTTTTATTGTGCCACCTATCTTGATGACAAATGTTTCTGGCAGATTGTGTTGATATAGAGAAATCATGACAATAAAAAAACTCGTCTGCTGCCAATAATTGGCGATCGCAAAGACGAGCTGGATAACTCAATTTGTAGAGCCTATTTTATGTGTGCTTTTTAGACAGAAGATTCTTGCTGTTGGTAAAGATAACAATACCGTCCTTTTAATGCCATTAACTCATCATGAGTCCCTCGTTCTACAATTGAACCTGAATCCATCATGACAATAGTGTCAGCATTCTTGATTGTTCCCAAGCGGTGAGTAATAAAGAATACCGTACGACCCTTAAGAGCCTCTTTCAGATTACGGGAAACTTCTTGTTCGGTAGCAAAATCCAAAGCACTAGTGGCTTCATCCAAAACCATCATGGCTGGTGCTTGCAGAATTGTTCGCGCGATCGCAATCCGCTGTCTTTGACCTCCAGAAAGTGCTGACCCCCTTTCTCCCACTCGCGTATTGTAACCGTTGGGTAGAGTCATAATGAAGTCATGAGCCGCCGCAATCTGAGCCGCCGCAATGATTTCTTCGGTAGTGGCATCTGGATTAGTTAAGGCGATGTTATCAAGAATCGATCCTTCAAAGAGCAGGGTTTCTTGGGGTACAACACCAATCTGACGGCGCAAAGAATAAAGCTCAACCCGATTGATATCATAACCATCGACTAGAATTCTGCCTCCTTCTGGCTCATAAAGTCGCGACAATAGCTTAGTCATGGTACTCTTACCAGCACCACTCTCACCGACAATGGCAACAAAAGTCCCAGGGTCAAACTCGGTAGTAACGTTTTTAAGCTGCAAAGGGCCAGTGGTTTTAAAGCGGAAAGAAAGGTTATCGTACTTGACTCGACCTTTAACAGCAGGCATGGGAATATTGCTGCGGTCTTCTTCTCCTTCTTCAGGATGATCGACAATATCCGCTAGACGTTCTAAGGACAAAGCAGTCTCCTGGAAGTTTTGCCACAGAGTAGCCAGACGCATCACAGGGGATGTAACGTAGCCCGCAATAATTCGGAAGGCGATTAGCTGTCCTAAAGTTAGCTTGCCTTCGAGAACGAGGAAAGCGCCCATCCCAATAATAATTACTCGCGAAAGTTTATTCAGGAAGTCACTAGCAGACTTAGCTAGGGTTGAGGTAATAACTGTTTTAAATCCCGTGGAGATATAGCGGGCGTAACGCTCCTGCCATTTCCAGCGCGATCGCAATTCGATGTTTTGGGCTTTAACCGTCTGAATACCTGTTAGAACTTCCACCAGATAGGATTGAGTTTCTGCATTACGCTCGGCTTTGGTTCTTAGCTGTCGGCGGATAGTGGGAGAGAAGATCAGGGTCAAGCCAATAAAGACAGGAATAATCGCTAGGGACACCCCCGTTAACAGAGGGCTATACGCCAACATGACTAGGACGTAGAGAACCGAGAAAATACAGTCTAACACTACCGTCAGGGCTGTACCTGTCAAAAACTGACGAATTTTTTCTAACTCGTTAACCCTAGTGGAAATTTCGCCGACAGGTCGTCGTTCAAAATAGCGCAACGGCAATCTGAGTAGGTGATCGATAATCTCAGAACCCAGGCTTAAATCGATCCGATTGGTGGTATCGACGAATAAATAGGTACGGAGCGTAGTCAGTATTGCCTCAAAAACATTGATTGTCACCAGGAAGCTCACCAACCACCACAGGGTATCGGGGCTATTTTGACTGATCACCTTATCAATGATCACCTGAATCATCAGCGGATTTGCTAGCTGGAATAGCTGGACAAAGAAAGAAGCAACAAAAACTTCAATCAGTACCCGCTTGTATTTTTGCAGCGAAGGATAGAACCAATTTAAGCCAAATCTAGCTTGAGGCGTGTCTTTGGTCTTTTTGAGCAGAAGTACTTCCCCGTCTTCGCCCCAGGTTTCAATAAAGTCTTCTGGCTTGTAGCGGCTAACGCCCAGTTCGGGAACGGCAATGACCAATTCCTTTTCGCTTAATTCATAAATTACCGCTAGACTGTCTTGCCAAGTAACCAGACAAGGGCCTTCTAAACGAGTAATAGATTGAGCTGGAATACTAATCAACTGGGGGCTGAGACCCATCAATTCGGAAACGCCACCACACAAAGGTAAGGATAAATTAGGCGTTCGTTCTAGCTGTTCTTTAAGTACCCGCTTGATCACCTCTTTACGGAAGGGCATCCCAAAATGCTTACTCAACATTTGGAAACAGGCTACCCCTACTTCGAGAGTGGTTTTACCGCGATAAAACGGATATTCTTTCTTTTCGGTTTCGACTTCTTCTTCTTCGCCGTGAAAAGTGTAACCTTCCCCCAACCCTTCAGCATCATCAAAATTCTCCTCACCGAAATCTATGCTCGGTACGATGCTGGTATCATCCTGAAGAAATTCATCAAAAGCAGCAAATCCTGGGTCGTCTTCTGCGCTCTCATCAAACCAATATGCTTTGGGAATGGAAATAAGTCGAGCTGGCTGATTGCCGCCGACGGTAACAGTCTGACGATCTCGGGTCAACTCCAGGCGATCACCCACCGTAAACTCATCAACTGAGCCGCCACTAACCAACCAGACTAAACTAGGATCTCTTAGGGGTTTAGCAGCTTTTTCGTTGAGCTGATGTTCTCCTGGGTCAAGATAATATACCTGAGCTACCCCCGCTACTTTATTGGCTAATTCTGCTAGCTCCCAATCACCCTGAGCCTGTTTCTCTAGCTGAACCCCCAACAGGTCGAACATTTCCACCTTGGCCGGTCTGAGCCTGTACTCTTGGGCTAACTGGGGATACTTATCCAGCAGTTTTAAGAAGTATTCATTGTCCAGAGCCAGACATACTACTTCCGTACTTGCCATTGCTGTTTCACAAGGCATCCCTCTCGCGAGATTGACCCAGCCAATAATTTCTCCTGGTCTGAGCTTGTCTAGAGTTGTGGGCATTTTGGTGCGGGGGTCATAGCCTAATAGCCTTACTTCCCCTTCGGAAATAATCGCTACTTGACCCTGCATTTTTTCCCGCATAATCATTACCTTACCCACACCAAACCTTAAGGGCTTCAGGTTAGGAGCGATTTCAGCGATCGCTTCAGGGGGCAGTTGGTTAAACTGGGGAACTAGTGAGAGAAACTGCTCAACAATTTTGGTTGTGTTGGTATTAGTATTGGTCATAAGTTTATTGAGCTTTAGGAGGTTACGGGGCTAGATAAAAATGATACTTTTTGCTGGATTGATTCAGTGAGCCAGCGATTAAAAAGTTCATCTAGCATTCTTTGTCGCATCGGCTGATCCAGTTTGGCGGAAATATAATTCTCCAATCTTACAATCACAATCCATTCCCCCACGCGAGTCGGCGGAACTAGCTGACCAGGCTGACAGGTAGCAAGGATCTGGGCAATCTTGGGATGAGGTGCATTGATTTCCACTGGACCAATCAAGCCTCCTGTCTGTGCCTCTGTACCCTGAGAGTATTCCATTGCCAAAGCGCTAAAGGTATTTTGATCGTCTTTGATCCGAAAATACAGCTCTTGGGCTACTTCTGGCTTTTCGACGCGGATTAAAGAATAAACTACCCGATCTAATTGTGATTTGCGCTTGATAAAGTGAGCATCCACCTGGTCGCCCCAAGTTTTTTGCTTATATTTATCAACTCTAAGCTTTTTGGTAATGAGGTTTTGCAGCTGTTCCCGAGTCATTCCCTGCTTATCTAACCACTCTTTTACCTGTTCTTCCGAGCCAAGCTGATTCTGCTGACAAAACTGATTGAAGGTTCGGCTATTCTCTTCTTCGCTGCATTTAATTCGAGCGATCACTTTATCCGTCAGAATCTCCTGGGCAAGTTTGGGGAGGATCTGGTATTGAGTCAGCAAAGGAACTAGATCCTCCGCTGTGAAGACTTGATTATCTACTTCTAAAACTACACTCATATGTTTTGAGTTATCCGATAACGATAGGCTAATAAATACAGATAATTACAACTAGTTACAATTATTTGTAAGACGATAAACTTAGGTCGCAACTCATCGTCCTAATTTTAGAACTTAATCTGCGGGATCTGCCTCAGTTTAAGCTTTTCCCTCAATTTGGCTATCCCAATTTAACCTACTTTATTTGGTTTGCCTAGAATGCCACATCCCCTCTATGTTTGCCGCTTTTTTATGGATTTTAGGCATTTAAATTGTCTAGTTTAATTTTGCTCACTGATTAACCAGTAAAACTACGGCATAGGCACAGATGCCCTCTTGTCTGCCAACAGGACCCAGTTTTTCGTTAGTCGTTGCTTTGATACTGACTTGCTCTAACTCTACCGCCATTGCTTTTGCCAGAGATGAACGCATCGATTTTAAATGCGGCTTCAGCTTCGGCTGTTCGGCAACTACAGTGGAATCGACGTTGCCAATTTGCCAACCCTGGGACTGGATTATAGAAATTACCTGCTCTAGTAACATCATGCTGTTTGCTCCTTTCCACTTGGGATCGCTGGGAGGAAAATAATGTCCGATATCTCCCAAACCTAATGCTCCTAAAAGAGCATCCATAATCGCGTGAGTTAAAACATCAGCATCGCTGTGTCCCAGGAGTCCTAAATTATGGTCGATTTTGACTCCACCGAGAATTAGCGGTCTGTCTTCTGTCAGTTGATGAATGTCATAACCATTGCCAATACGAATGTTCATTGTTTGAATGGATTGTCCTCGATTAGTTTTTTGATTGAATTTTAGTGCTGGAGTGTTTAAAGTATGCTAAATCGTTGCCGTCTATTTTCTCAACCAATCATCGCAGCTAGTATCTTAACTACCTGTGTCTCGACTATGGGTGCTGCACCTGCTCTCAGCGGTGTATTACCTGAAGTATGGGGGACGGTTGGTTCGGCTGACGATCTAATTAGCTATGGTGCGGGAGCAAGATTTGCCGGAATGGGAATTGAAGTGGGGACGGGTGAAGATGGGGCTACAGGAGCGGATTTTCTCACCTTTATTGGTTTACCGATAATTTCTCCCTATTTGGGCTTAGGTTACTATACTGGGGATGAGTCCATTGCTTATTCTGGAGGGGTTCATTTGGGAAAAGGCAAGATATTGCTTGGCGGTGGCTATCATTCCGTTCGCGGATTTAATGGCAGATTAGGTTTTAGATTTTAACTAACTTTAGTGGAGATAAAAGTAGTGATACTAAATCCTGTTTCCATTGAATACTTAAAACTTGTATGAAGGCAGTCCTAAATAGATCGCAATTTATGTTGTTTAATTTGTTTAGACAATCGCTTTAGGACAACCAAAACCTACTAATAAAGAATCAATACCGCATTTGCAACTGGTCTGAGTATAACGCAGGACTAAAACAGCGGGGAAGGATTACATTTTGGCTCTCAACCGACATTCCGCAGTTAAATCATTCAAAAAA